>PKCI01000210.1 GCA_002862135.1 Verrucomicrobiota bacterium
AGGTCAAACTCATCGGTGTCATTGAGGTAACTGATCGCTTTGCTGGCGACCGCCATGCGGTCTTCCTGGAGAGCGCCATCTTCCATGCCTTCTTCGGCGAATTGAACGCAGAGTTCGGCATAGCGCTTGGTCAGGTAGTCGTCGTTGGTGACCGGCTTGGCACCGACAAAGTCGCGGATCCAGAACTGAGTGCTGCCACCCCCCTTGTCGAAGAGGTAAATCGAATAGCCGTCGGCCTTGCCGTGGTTGATGATGAGACAGCCCTTGTCGATTTTCTCGGGGTAGATGCCTTGTTCCGTAGTCAGAACGAGATCGCCGTCGCGCTCCGAAATCTGGAGAAATGGCACCTTGCTCTCGGACTTCACAATGCTGATGGCCTGAGTTGCTTCTCCGGAAACGACGATGTCATCGATCAGGGCCACGCAAAGGTCGCCCGACTTGATGTTAGGATGATTCGACTTGGCATGGAGATGACGGGCAATGTTGGCACCGGCTTCCAGGAGTTGATTGTTGTCCCCGAAAATGGCGGAGGCGTATTCGAAGAGTTCATTCTTCTCCAGGTCGGTGTGATGGGTCAGCGAGTGAAGCTCAAGCGACTTGAAGCATTTTAAGAAGCAGTGGGTCAGTAGTTCTGCTTCGTCTTCCTTGAAGCGACAGAGGGCTTGAGAAGTGCGCAGCGGTTCATTGCGCATAGGATTACCCACCTTCGCCAGCGACATGGCGGAGAGTTTGGCTTTTCGAAAATGCAGTGAAAGCGACATACCGCGAAGCTATCAGCTAAATCAATTCGCCACGATATTTACGAGGCGTCCCGGAACGACAATGACTTTGCGGACGGTGTTGCCTTCGATGAAGGACTGCACCTTTTCGCTTTCGAGAGCGAATGTCTCGACCTCGTCTTTGTCGGCTTCGGCGGGCACGTTGATCTTGTCGCGAACTTTGCCGTTCACCTGGAGAACGATTTCGATTTCGTCTTCGTGCAGGTAATCCTCATTCACCTCGGGCCATTCGCGGTTGGCGAGTTCCTCGCTACTGACAGAGTCGAATGCCCCGGCCAGCCTGGCGTTGAGTTCCTCGGTGAGGTGAGGGGCAAAAGGGTTGAGAACTTGAAGAAGGGTGACGACAGAAGAGACCGGCACTTTGTCGAGCTTGGTGAGCTCGTTGGTGCAGACCATCATCTGGGAGATGGCGGTGTTGAAGGCCATCCCTTCGATGTCTTCGCCAACCTTCTTGATGGTGGCGTGAACCGCCTTGTTGGCCTTCTTGTCAGGCTCGTTTTCGGTGATCTTGTCGCTGATGATCCACTCGCCTTCCTGGTTGGTGTCCATGACGAGACGCCAGACTCGGGCGAGGAATCGGAAGACACCCTCAACGCCTTTCATTGACCAGGGCTTCACCTGCTCAAGTGGTCCCATGAACATTTCGTAGAGGCGGAGTGAGTCGGCGCCATACTGTTCGACGACGTCGTCGGGGTTGACTACGTTGCCGCGGGACTTGGACATCTTCTGCCCATCCTCGCCCAGGATCAGCCCCTGGTTCACCAGTTTGTGGAAGGGCTCCGGCGTGGAGAGATAACCCAGGTCAAAGAGCACCTTGTGCCAGAAGCGGGCGTAGAGCAGGTGCAATACGGCGTGCTCGGTGCCGCCGACGTAGAGGTCTACTCCGCCGGGATTGCCGTTCTTGCCCATCCAGTAGGCTTCGGCGTCTTCGCTGATGAAGCGGTCGGTGTTACCTGCATCACAGTAACGCAGATAGTACCAGCAGCTGCCGGCCCACTGAGGCATCGTGTTCGTTTCGCGGAGACTTCCGTCTTCGAGTTCGACCCATTCGGCTGCCTTGGAAAGCGTTGGCTCCGGATTACCGGTAGGCTTGTAATCTTCGAGTTCGGGCGCGAGCAAGGGCAGCTCATCCTCATTGATGGCGTAGTGATTGCCGTCCTTCCAGGCAATGGGGAAAGGCTCGCCCCAGTAACGCTGGCGGGAGAAAAGCCAGTCGCGGAGCTTGTAGTTGATAGTCTTCTTGCCAAGGCCCATTTCTTCGAGCCAGTCGCAGATCTTCTGCTTTGCTTCCGGTGTGGGTAAGCCGTTGAGTAAGCTGGAGTTAATCGCAGTGCCCTCCCCGGTAAAGCACTTATCTTTGTTGCCTTCGGGTGCCTCAACGACCTGGATGATCTCGAGGCCGAAATTTTCGGCGAACTCGTTATCGCGATCGTCATGGGCGGGCACGGCCATGATAGCGCCGGTGCCGTAGCTCATCATAACGTAGTCCGCGATCCAGACGGGGATCTTCTCCTCGTTGACGGGGTTAATGGCGTAGCCACCGGTGAAAACACCAGTCTTCTCCTTGGCGAGTTCGGTACGCTCGAGGTCAGACTTGGCGGCGCAGGTCTGTTTGTATTCCTCAACCTGCTCTTTCTGGCCGGGAGTGGTGATCTTGTCGACGAGCGGATGCTCGGGTGCGAGCACCATGTAGGTGGCACCAAAGAGCGTGTCGGGACGCGTGGTGAATACGGTCACCTTTTCCCCTTCGATGGTGAAGTCGACTTCAGCGCCGTCCGAACGACCAATCCAGTTCTTCTGAAGAAGCTTAATACCTTCGGGCCAGTCGAGGTCATCGAGTTCGTCGATGAGACGCTGGGCGTAAGCCGTGATCCGGAGCATCCACTGGCGGAGCGGGCGGCGCTCAACGGCGTGCCCCTTGGAGCGCCACTCCTCCACTTCCTCGTTGGCGAGCACGGTGCCGAGGTCGGGTGACCAGTTCACCGGCGTTTCTGCGACAAAGGCAAGGCGGCGGGCGTCGATGTCCTCGCGGCTGAAGCCCTTCTCTTCAAGCTCGGAAACGGGGTGAGCTTTTCGGGTCTCCTCGTTGAAGTAGGAGTTGTAAAGTTTGAGGAAAATCCACTGGGTCCAGCGCACGTAATCCGGTGCCGTGGTGTTGACCTCACGGTCCCAGTCGTAAGCGAAGCCGAGGCGTTTGAGTTGGCCACGGAAATTATCGACGTTGTTCTGGGTGTTGATGCGAGGGTGTTCGCCAGTCTTGATGGCGTGCTGCTCGGCGGGAAGACCAAAGGCGTCCCACCCCATGGGGTGCAGCACGTTAAAGCCATTCATCCGCTTATAGCGAGTAATGATGTCGGTGGCGGTGTAGCCTTCCGGGTGGCCGACGTGGAGACCTGAACCACTAGGGTAGGGGAACATGTCGAGCACGTAGTATTTCGGCTTGTCGGGATCGAATCCTTCATCGCCCGGGTTGGGCACGGAGAATGTCTTGTTATCCTTCCAGCATTTCTGCCAATAGGATTCAAACTCGTTGAAGGGGAACTGCTTTCGTCGCTGCGCCATGTTCGTATTTTTGGGGTGGCGTGGACTGTAATTCGGATGCGCGCCGGTGCAAGCGGGCGTAGGGGCTGATTTAACGGGGTTAATCAGGCGACTTAACCCGGTTTGGGCGCAGCCCATTCGGGAAGTATGTCAGGATCGATCTGGAAAATAGCAGGACCGAGCAGGAGAAAGAGACCGGTGATGACCAAGATACTGACCAGGTTGATGATAAACCCGGCTTTGGCCATGTCAGCAATGCGGATGCGTCCGCTCGCGAACACAATCGCGTTGGGCGGAGTGGCGACCGGCATCATGAAGGCGCAGGAAGCTGCGACTGCGGCAGGAATCATGAGCACAAGCGGGTGGATTTTTGCTGCCGAGGCAATGGACGCGAGAATAGGGAGGATCATCTCGGTGGTGGCTGTGTTTGAGGTCAGTTCGGTAAGAAAGGTGATGCCGCCGGCCACCGTTCCAACCAGCAACCAGTCCGGAGCCCCCTCCAAACCAGCGAAGTGTTGGCCGATCCATTCTGAAAGGCCCGAGTTCTTAAAGCCAGAAGCGAGAGCAAAGCCGCCGCCGAAAAGCAGGATGATGGCCCAGGGGAGTTTGGCGAAGACCCCGGTATCAAGGAGGTTACGGTGGGTGCTTTTTTTTTCGCCCCCATCGCGATTTCGGCTTGGAATGCAGAAGAGTAGGATGGCCATCCCGATGGCGATGGTGCCGTCGTCGATGTATTTGCCAAAAGGCAACGCACTCGACCAACCGGGGATGACGAAAGAGCCAACCTCCAGTTTTTTGCGGAAGATCCACAGCAGTGCGGTCGCCGCAAAAATGACGGCGACCATTTTTTCCTCGTAGCCCATGGGGCCGAGTTGATCGCGTTCTTTGCGAATCGTTCCTGGATCGAGCGTGAGTTCGTCGCCGCTCCGGAAGAGGAGCCTGGTCAGAATGAGCCACGTTGTGGCCAGCATGATGAGCGTCAGGGGAACGCCGAAAAGCATCCATTGGCCGAAGGCGATCTCGGATCCAGCGGCTTCGGCCTCGGGGAAACTAAGGGCAAAAATCCTGACCAGGGCAAGGTTGGGCGGCGTGCCAACGAGAGTGGCGAGCCCGCCGATACTGGCGCTGTAGGCGATGCCCAGAAGAAGAGCGACACTAAGATTTCGGGTCTTGCCGGCGCCAAAAGCGTCTTCGGCCTGCTTAATAACAGCAAGGCTAATGGCCAGCATCATGATGGAGGTCGCCGTATTCGAGATCCACATGGAGAGAAACGCCGTGGCGATCATAAAGCCCAGAACGAGTTGCGATGGTCGTGAGCCAACAAAAGTGATGATTGTGAGGGCGATACGCCGGTGAAGATTCCAGCGCTCCATGGCAAGGGCGATGAGAAAGCCGCCGATGAATAGGAAAATAATATGGTTCACATACACCGGGGCCGTCTCCTTGCCGGTCATGATGCCAAGGGTGGGGTAGAGGAGCAGCGGAAGGAGGGCGGTGGCGGCGAGCGGAATGGCATCGGTGATCCACCAGATGGCCATGAGCAGGGCGACGGCCGCCATTCGCGAGACCTCAGGATGCTCAGGATCGATGTCTCCGAAGGTTAGGGTTAGCGCAAAAGCGATAATTCCGGCCCAGAAGCCGACAATTCGCGCAGGGTGAGAGCGGTGAGATTTGCGAAGTGATTCGCCCATGACCGGGATGATGTCCAATCAGGAAGAGGGTGGCAAGCCGTTGAAAGTGCCGAATTCCCGCTAATTTGTCCTTTTTGGGCCAAATTGTGACGGTCAGGAACGCCTTTGTATAGAAGATGAGAATTGACCCAGAGGCGATCCTGAATAAGGTCCCCTCCCCGAAAACTGTCTTCAGCACACGGAAATTGCTGAGAGATTCCGAAATTACCATCATGGGAGGCTTTTTAGGGCGGCCTGGCACGGAAGCTGAGCGTAACCCGAGCTTGAAGCTGATTGGAGGAAGGGCCTCCTCAGCAATCGGGTCGATAAAGAATTAATTAGTCATGAGTAAATACTTGAAGAGTCCTGAA
>PKCI01000082.1 GCA_002862135.1 Verrucomicrobiota bacterium
GCCAAAACCCTCGACTACGAATCGGTGTGCCCGAACCATCGGCCCACTCAACCCGCCTTCCTGAACGAAGCTTCAGAACTGGTTTCTGTGCTCAAAAAGAAAACGAGCGCGCAGCTCCGAGACTTGATGAGCGTCAGTGAAAAATTGGCGAACGAGAATCGCTCACGCTACCAAGAGTGGTCCCAGCCCTTCACTGAGGACAACGCAAGGGCCGCCCTTTTTGCGTTCAAGGGGGATGTTTACACCGGATTTGATACTGCCTCGTACAGCAGGAGCGAACTCCAGTATGCCCAAAAGCACCTGCGCATTCTCTCAGGCTTGTATGGAGTTCTCCGACCTCTCGACCTGATGCAGCCATATCGGCTCGAAATGGGGACACAACTCAAAAATCAAGAAGGCAAAAACCTCTATGCTTTCTGGGGGGATCGGCTAACGAAAAATGTCAATAAGGCCCTCGAGGGCTCAGGCTCTGGGATATTTGTTAACCTGGCTTCAAACGAGTATTTCTCGGCCCTGCAGAAAGACGCCATCAAGGGAGAGATCATTACGCCGCAATTCAAGGACTTGAAAAACGGCACCTATAAGTTCATCACGATTTATGGAAAGAAGGCCCGCGGCATGATGTGTGATTTCATGATCCAAAATAATGTTAACACCGCAGATGACCTCAAGCAGTTTGATTCCGCTGGATATCGATACAACAAGGAACTGAGCGAAGGATCCAACTGGGTTTTTACTCGAGACGAGGTCCCGGCCGCATAGGCAGATTTTCTCTCCTCGATGTTTTCCAGTCGACAGAACAATATCCTCTGCGTGCTCTCGATGAGCGTTCTGGGCAACCTGTATGTATCTGCCAGGGCAGAGACTTCGGAAGCGCCGGATGTTGTCTTATCGCATTCGGTCCCGCTGATTCTCGATATCTCCCGACGTTCGTTGAAGAACTTTCTCGAGGACGAGGCGGCGTTGGAGCGCTATCTGGGCCCCGACGGAGCACTCAACGATCTCGAAGATGCCTTCACCATCGGCGCTGTCCACGGCCGCTATGCTTTGATTTGGGATGCAACGGCTTGCCGCCTCGTTGGAGTCATCGACATAAAACCGCCTTCTGAAGAACAGCCCGGGGATCCCCCTGGGACAAATCCCGATCCCAACTCCCCTTACGTGCTGCTCGCAGAGGGGAATCCTCCGCTTTCGGGTTCACTGGGAACCTTTGGTCATCCTTCCTACTTTGGTTTTCGGCTCATTGACGGTTTACCTGAGTTTCTATACACCCATGGAAGTCTTCAGGTTGAGGAGCGCCTTTGGCTTGAAGGAGACGGCAGAGTCTTGAAACAGCGTTTTGCGATCAGGAATCCTGAGAATCCCTTTCTGCTTCATTTCCCTGCTTCATGGAAAGAGCGGATCGTCAAAACCAGTGCCGGGAAGTGGAACGGTGGAACCCTTTCTGTCCCGCACGAAAAGGCGGATGAAGTCATCATCACCTACCGGCTTTCCGATCAACCAGCACCGAAGGAACCCAACTGATGAGGCAGCTTGTTACCGTTTCTTGCGTTCTTCTCTTTTATTCCTCCGGATTTGTACAGGAAGACTCGAGCCAGCCAAGGCCATTCGTGGAAATTGCCGAACAGGTCGTTAAACCCACCGTTAAGGCAATAGCTCCAATTGACGATACCAATGTCTTTTTCCTCAACAAACGCGGCCAGGCTGGCGTAGCGAAGTTTTCCCCAGGGCTCAGCCTGATTGGGTGGGAGCTTTACTCCAAGGTAAAACTGAATTCACTCAACTCGCTGGGCGTGGGCCCCAATTACTCACTCGTCACCGCCTCACCTGTTGAGGTCACGCAGGCCTTTGATACTACGAGGGACGGATCACTCGATTTCTTTCAGGGTCTTGTGCGCGACTGGCAGGGGCGCGACAAAGGGGTCCAAATCACGGCGGGTCCCGTTGCCGATTCGAGTGGCCGACTGCTCTTTGCTCTTTCGCCGTTTTCAATCGAGGAGGGACAACCTCCGCTGGCCCGCCTCGTTGCCTGGCATCCTGATTCGGAGGGACTTCAAACGTTGACAGAAAGCCAACTGCAAATCTCCTCCTTTTCCGTTGGTCCAGATAGGATCCTCGCGGCTCGCCTATCAATGCCTGCCTACTCTGAAGGCTACTACATTTCGCTGACCGAGCTCCCTCCGTTTCTTGCCGACAATCCTGATGTGGTTCCGGACCCACTTCCTAAAACACTCCCCTCACTTCTCATTCCCGCTGAACTTACTGGGGGCAAAGAACCCACCCAGATGTGTTTTTTCGTGGAGAACAATCAGAGCAAACTGATCCTTACCTGCCCGGACTCCAATCAGCTGATCGAGATTGTTCCCGAGAAATCAGGAAGCCAATGGCAGGGCGCTATTCTGCTGCGATCCCGAACTCCGTCTTCGATTGAATCGGTAGTCGAGATGAATTCAGGACTTCTGCTCGGAGGCGGTCCCGATGGGTTCTTTCCACTCGAAACACCCGTCGAAGCTTTTCGTATCAAGAGCGTCAAAATTGCGGAGGACGGAATCGTTTTGGAATTTTCGGAAGAAGTATCTCGATTTCATGGGGTTAAGTCAGATTCTTACACTGTGAAATCTGTGTCTCTCAGGGGGAATAATAAGATTCTGGAAGCGGAACCAGTCATCGAGTCTGACGGTAAAACCATCATTCTGAAGACTGATGAGATTGGTAAAGGGGTTGTCCTCCGCGTCGTTTGCCAGAACCTACCGTCGGCGGATGGCGACCCGCTTTTTCACGAGACCGTCTTCTACACGATCCACGAGGGTTGAGCGCAGCTTAGCAGTCCCTCCGATATCTCCCTCTGTTCTCAACCAGCTTTTTCATGACCTGCCGGTGGAGCCAGAGGTTCATCTCAGCAACCCCGTTCAGATCAATGTCGATCTGCTTATCACCCAGCTCAAGTAAGAGCTCTTTTCGGGAACCGTAGCTCGTGTCCAACTCAAGCAGCTTCATGAGGTCAACGATAGAGCACCTCCATTCAGCCTGTTTAGACTGTTCCCGGTCGCGAAGATCGAGAAGACCGTCGAAATCAATTGTCACTCTCCGAGCGGACGCTTCGCCAACCAATTCGTTGTCACCATCAGGAATCCGGTTGAGCAGCTCCGAAAAACAACTCACGTTGCGAAGCTGACAAGGGTGCGGTAGGAGGCAAGATCAATAGCCACTTCCCCGGAGATTTTCACGATTTCCTGACAGTTGCAGCACACGTTGCGGTTTGCCTCAAAACGATTACCCTAAATGGCAAAGCTCGCATGAGTCGTTTTTCCGCCATCGCTGCGCTGTTCATCACGCTGATTCTCTGCCTCCCGGGCAATTCCGGCGGCCAGTTTTTCAGCCGTGATCCCAACGCAGCCATTTATCGGGCAGCGAAGCGATATAACCTTGCCGCTGTGGAAAAAGTAGATCCCGGCATCGACATCGATCTACGCTACTCGGTCACTTCGGCTTCCGGGAAACCTCTGTATCTCCCAAACATGCCCTGTTTGGTTCACAAATCGACCGGTGAAAAACTTAAAAAGGTGAATGCCCAGCTCCGCGATCATGGCTATGCCCTGAAAATCTGGGACGCGTGGCGCCCACCGGAGGCTCATCGTGCTCTTTGGAACGCAGTTCGGGATCCGCGCTACGTCGTCCCGCCGAGCAAAGGCCTTTCCTGGCATTGCTACGGTATTTCGGTCGACGTCACTCTCGTGAAGTTGGATGGCGCTCCTGTCCTTATGCCTTCTCCTTTCGACGATTTTTCCGAGCGAGCCGCCTCGAACTACCGAGGCGGAGACGCCGAAATCGCGAAGCGGGTCACGCTGCTGCAGAACCTCATGAAAAATGCCGGCTTCCGAACTATCGAATCGGAGTGGTGGCATTTTGACGACATGAAGGCCACCGGAGGGATCCGTAAGGTCACTGCCAAAGACCTCAGCATTCCCATGCCCAGATAGAGAATGCAGGAATTAGCGAAAGAGATTGTCCAAAACCTGCAGGGAGCGGGCTATGAAGCACTTTATGCAGGAGGCTGCGTCAGGGACTTCCTCCTTGGCGTCTTACCTAAGGACTTCGACATCGCCACGAGCGCTCATCCTGAAGAGATCTTGAAACTCTTTCCTAACGGCGACACGATCGGCGCACATTTCGGTGTTATCCTGGTGAGAAAGGGCGGGCATCACTTTGAAATTGCCACCTTCCGGGAAGACGGTAGCTACGAAGACGGTCGACGTCCGGAATCGGTATCTTTCTCTACAAGCGAACGGGATGCCCGACGTCGCGACTTCACCATTAATGGACTATTCTACGATCCGGTGAAGGAAACGCTGATCGACTATGTCGGCGGCAAATCAGATATCGAAGCTCAGGTCGTCCGAGCCATCGGAGAACCCGCGGAACGATTCGACGAAGATTATATTCGCCTCCTGCGTGCGATTCGCTTTTCTACGGTCCTGGAATTTGATATCGAGGAATCAACCTGGGCCTCGATTAGCGCCGGGGCTTCAAACATTTCCCAAATTGCTCCGGAGCGCATTCGCGAAGAACTGGATCGAATCTGGGTTCACGGAAACCGTGTGCGGGGCTTTGATCTACTTGTCGAAAGTGGTCTGATGAAAGCGATCTTCCCCGAGATCCTCGAGCTTAGGGGCTGTGAACAACCACCTCAGTGGCATCCGGAGGGCGATGTCTTTGTTCACACACGCCTGATGCTTAGCCTTTTGCCAGCGGACGCGAGTTTATCCCTTGTTCTCTCCGTCCTTTTTCATGATATCGCCAAGCCGGCCACCTTCTCTTATGACCCTGCGGAGGACCGCATCCGCTTCAACGGCCATGACAAACTCGGCGCAGATATGACTGGAGAGATCCTTGGGCGCCTACGCTATTCCAATGCTGTCATCGACGCAGCGACGGCAGGCGTGGCCAATCACATGATGTTTAAGGACGTCCAGAAAATGCGTAAATCGAAGCTGAAACGCTTTATGGCTCGTGACACCTTCGGCGATGAACTCGAACTCCATCGTGTCGACTGTGAAGGTAGCAACGGAAACCTCGATAACTATAACTTTCTTAAGGCTATGGAGAAGGAGTTCGCCTCGGAGCCCCTGATCCCGCCTCCGCTGATTACGGGCCGCGACTTAATTGACCGTGAGATCCAGGCCGGCCCCGAATTCGGTAAAATTCTGACGCGGGCTCAGGATCTGCAGTTGGAAGGCACCCTGAAAGATCGCGAACAAGCGCTGGCCTGGCTCGACAAGGAATTGTCCTGAAGATTTCCCTCGATCCCGGGTTGACGGAGCCACTTCCTTTCGCTCCATTACGGAGT
>PKCI01000206.1 GCA_002862135.1 Verrucomicrobiota bacterium
TCTACAACCTCAAGGAAGACCGGACCGAGCTTCGCGATCTCGCCCTGAGCGAACCTGAGCGACTCCGGGCGATGGCTGCCACGTGGCGAGCCTGGTCACGGGAGGCACAGGTATATCCCAAACGGGGTGCAAAGAAAAAGCGAAAGAAGTGAAGCTCCTTGAGCTGGCATTGTAGAGAGGCAGTTTTAGCTATTTGCTTCGCTGCTGGGGCAACCAGACATACAACTCCGTTGCCTTTGGCGCCGGCCACAGATGTTGTGTCTGACCTTGGGGTAATTGGTCTACTTGAACTGCGGATGGATGGCTTTCATTTTCTCCGCGGTTTCCTTGGTTTTTTCACAAGGAAACGCTCGTGGTCTCCGGTTTCTCTTACGGGAGAATCCAGTGGTTGGCAAGCTGGATGGAGTGCATGGTATCCTCCTGCTCCAATTTTGATGACGGACTCTTCTCCAAAACCGGTGCCTGAGCACGAGGACGATGTGCCGGACGGCTTTCTGACGCGTCCCAGCTTGATCCTGCGGGCAAGAGGCGATGAGGAGTCGCCCGCCTGGGAGGAGCTCTTGAGCTACTACGAGCCGTTTGTCAGCATGGTCCTGCAGCGGATGGGATTCCGGGGCGAAGATCTGGAGGATCTTCGTCAGCAGGTGTTTGTGAAGCTCTGGAATGGGCTAGAGAAGTATGAGAAGCGGGACGCGGTTCGCTTTCGCAGTTGGCTGTCTTCGCTGATCCGTAATTCGGCGACTGACTGGATACGGCGCCACGCCAAAACGGAGAAATCACTCAGCCTCGATGAACCGGGAGCGATGGAGCAACTGAAACTGGGCAATGTGCCGGAGGTGGAGGATCAGATCGAAGAGGAATGGCGCAACTACCTGGTCAAGGTCGCGATGGAGCGAATCAAGGAAGTGTTCACCGGTAACGCCTTCGAGGTCTTTGCTCTCACCCTCGAAGGAAAGAGCGTTGAGGAAATCAGTTCCGAGTTAGGATTGCGGACGGATTCGATTTACGTCTTAAGAAATCGGGTCAAAGGTCGCTTGCAGCGCGAGATTCAGCAGCTTCGCCATGATCTGGAGGTGGGGGATGAGTGAGAACGACGAAAAATTTGATCGGGCGCAGAAGGCGCTGGAAGGACTGAGTAACCAGTTCTACGAGGGTGACCTGGAAGGCTTGTTTGATTCCGGTGGGGTAACGGCCCTCGGGGGAGAGAGCGATACGCCGCTTTACGATGCGCTTTCCCGGCTGGATCAGCACTACGAAGAGCGAGGGTTGATCGGGCGGGGCGGCATGAAGGAAGTGTTTTGCGCCTACGACGAGCGCGCCACTCGCGAGGTCGCTCTGGCCAAGCCTCTCGCCTCGCTGACAAGCGATGTCTACGACGCCTTTCTGCGCGAGGCTCACATCACGGCCCGCCTCGAGCATCCCGGTATTATCAATCTCTTTGACATGGGGATCGCTCGCGACGGGCGTCCCTTCTTCACGATGGAGTTGAAGCGGGGGCGGTCTCTGCGGGAGATTCTGAAAGCATTGATCGCGGGGAAGGGAGACGAGGCCTTTCCCTTGCAGCGCCGGTTGACCATCCTCTTGCGGGTCTGTGAGGCACTCGCGTACGCTCATTCGCGCGGAGTGCTGCATCTCGATCTCAAGCCGGAGAATATCCAGGTCGGCGAGTTTGGTGAAGTGCAGCTCTGTGACTGGGGCATGGGTGTGGCGGTCCCCGGCGAAGAAGACGACCGTGAGCTGAACGTGCTACTCGACATTGATCTCTATGGTTCGCTACGAGACCACGCCAAGGGCACTCCGGAATACATGGCGCCGGAACAATTTGATCCCCGTCAGGCTCCTACAGTTGCCATGGAGGTCTACGCCTTGGGGTGTTTGTTATATGAATTAGTGGGTTTGCAGTCGCCCGGGAAGGAGAGGGACTCTCTGCCCCAGGGCATGGAAGGGCTCGAGGCGATGGTGGCGAAGGCCTGTGCGGAATATCCGGCCGACCGCTACGCCGATGTGAATGCCTTTCGAAAAGATATGCAACGTTATGTGGATGGCTATTCGCCGATGGCGGAGGGGGCGAGCCTGAGGAAGGAGGCGGCTTTGTTTTACCGGCGCAACTTCATGGCGTGTAATTTGATCCTCGGGGCTCTGGTGGTGCTCTGCGTGGCAGGGGTTGTTTTTGTCGCTAAGTTAGAAGAGCGAACCCAGCAAGCGGAGTCTGCCCTGGCTGCTTTTGAGGCTGAAAAGGAGGAGTCAGCAAGGCGCCTGGCCGACCGGGCCGAACAGGCGAGACGGAGTTCCAGATTGGTCACTCAGCCCAAAATGCTCGAGGAGATGCTGTCTAGTAGTCTCGAAACGGGGGAGAGTTTGGTGGATGCCATTCTGGAGAAGAACCCGCCTCCCGAGTCGGAAGCGTGGGAGCTCAGAATGTGGTTGTCCTTTTTTCAGCAGGATTTCGCCTTTTCAAACTTTCCCGGGGATCGTGAGCTGTTGAAAAAGACAAATCCCGGGCTCTATCGCTTGGCTTCGCTTTATGCTCCTCGCTTGAGACCTGAAGGATTGCTGAATGCCGAGGATCTGGTCGCCTTACTCCGGGAAGTGGATGAGCTGACGACCGAGGGCATTAGAGCACATCGAGATGTCCTCATTGAGCAGATCTTAATCTACGACCTTAAGCGACACGCGCGCTACCGGAGCGGAGCAGATCGCAGGATGATTCTTCAGGCCGTGCTTGAGATCATTAATCCGGAGTGGAAGGCAGAGGAGGATGCTGTTTTCAGAATCTCTCGAGTCGGAATCAAAGTCTCGGGGCGAGGTCTGACCCGGATGCGCTTCGACACGGGGCAATATCGGTCGTTCCGCAATGTGCTGCGCGTGTTGAGTCCGAGGGCTCTCGATCTGAGGGGGAGTGGGGTCAGCGATGTCCTCGAACTGACCGGCCTGGAGCTCCTCGAGCTGGATGTGCGGAAGACGCCGATGAAGAGTCTTGAGAAGTTCCCCCCGATGAGGAGCTTACGCGTCCTTCGGGTGGATGAGGGGCAGTTTTCCGAGGAAGAGCTGAAGCGGCTGCCCGATTATATCGAGGTGGTGATTGGTGATGGAGCGTAATTTTTTCGCTCCAGGTGTTTAGAACCCTTAAAATTCAGCGTTTTAGGGTGTGAACGCATGAGTTTTTTCGAAGTCACTTCTTCCTGCCACAGCCTGCCCTTCGATCGGGGCGTCCGCCCTGTGGTGGACTTGAACTGCCCCATGCCGACTACCGACAACAACGATGATCGTGAACACTTTGCACGGCTGCTCTTGGAGAGTGGTGGCGGACATGAGCAATGAATAGGCTCCACATCGAGATCCTCCTATCCATCGGGCTCCTGACCGGCCCGCTTCTTGCCGCTGAGTCCGGAGTTCCCGCTCCGAAGAGCATCGAGACCTTCTTTGAAAGTTACTGCTACGACTGCCACGATTCGATCACGGCAAAAGCGGACCTCAATCTCGAAGATCTGCCTCGCTCCATCGCCGACAGCGCCGATGCCCTGAACTGGCAGGACATTCTAGATCAGCTCAACGCGGGCGAGATGCCTCCGAAAGACAAGAAGCAGCCGACCGACGAGGAGCTTGCCCTGGTGGTCGGCGATTTGACCGAGTCCTTGCTGGAGGCGCAGGGGATGCTGCGGGACAGTGGGGGCGAGATCGCTCTTCGACGCATCAACCGTCGTGAATATCAAGCCACCGTGAAGGAGTTGCTGGGGATTCGCATCATGGCCGTGGGACTGCCCGATGACCCGAGTGGAAGGTTCGACACGATTGGGCAGAACCAGTCGCTCACTTCGATCGACCTGGAAAACTACTTCGAGCAGGCGCAGGAGGTTGTTCGCACCGCGATGCACTGGGCGGTGTTGCCACGCCAGAAGGCCAGAGTGGAGCGGAAGGATTATGCGAACTCTGGAAAAATGGAACGAGAGATCCACGAGATCCTCGAAAAGGTTCAGGAAGTGCATGATACCGACCGCTCCTACGAAGAGGTGGGGCTGACCGAATACGAATGGAATCGCTACAATCGAGGCTCCGAGAAATATCCACGCCACGCCGAGTATCGGGATCGGAGGAACCTCGCCGCCTACTATCAGGACAATCTTGAGTATCACCCGATAGGGCGCATGCTGCCGATCCGGAACCTGGTCAACAGCATGGGAATTCCGTTTCAGCCCGACGCCCGTGCCTACTATCGAATGAGGGCCTCCGCAGGGGTGGCCGATGGCGTGAAGATTCGTCGGTCTATCCGAATGACCATCGCCCATGCGGGCCTGGGCGCTGAGAACGGAAAACCGATTGGTAGCTTCTATGTCACCGGGTCGATTGAGGAACCCTCGACTCACGAGGTGGTGTGGTATCCGGAATTCGAAGATGATTTCCGGCCGACGAATGCCAAAGCCGCCAGGAAGAGTGTCTGGTTTGGCGAAGACCAACGCGGTCGTCCCCCTCACAATCAGTTGTATCAGCACTACCGACCTATCGAGCCCAATGTTCCGGACGAAACCATTCTGGTGAGGTGGCTGGAAGCCGATGGGCCCTATTACGATGAGAAGACCCCTTTCGAAGTCTTGGTCGACACTTACCAAGTCGCCACAGCTTCCGATGAGGAACTCGACGAAGTGGCAGAAGCGTTTCTGAAGCAGTTTGCTACGGCCGCCTTTCGAGGGCGTGAGGTGTCTGCTGAGTTCGTGGCGAAGTTGCACGCCTATTACCAAAGCCAACGCGGTGATGGCAGTAACTTCCGCGAGGCGATGGTGGATCCGCTGGCTCTCATCCTGTCCTCACCTCGTTTCCTCTACCTGGTGAATCCTGACCTCGACGAAGAGGAGGGGACTCGGGCCCTGGATGCGGTCAGCCTCGCCAACCGACTGGCTGCGTTTCTCTGGAGCGGGCCGCCGGATGAAGAACTGATGCGTGTCGCGGCGGACGGATCGTTGCTCGATGAAGTGATTCTGCTGGAACAGACCGAGCGCCTCTTGGCCCATCCGCGCGCGAAGGAGTTTTACGAGGGTTTTATCAGCCAATGGATGCATTTGAAACGTCTCGACAGCGTCGGGCTGAGTAGTAGATTTTTCCTCCACTTCACCGATGCCTAC
>PKCI01000039.1 GCA_002862135.1 Verrucomicrobiota bacterium
GATTTATACTCTTAAGACCGGCCCAGCTGAAACAGGCCCCGTTTCAGCGCTTCAGTCACTGCGTGTGTTCGATCCTTGGCGTTGAGCTTCGAGAGAATGGACTTCACATGGTTCTTTACCGTGTTTTCCGATAGCTGGAGCAGTTCGCCGATCTCTTTGTTTGCGCGGCCTTCTGCGATTTTCTTAAGAATCTCCAGCTCGCGCGGGGTGAGATGGGCGCTCCATTCGCTCTTGGCGAGGAGCAGGGAAATCTCCGGAGGAAGGTATTCGTTGCCCTGGCCAACTTCGCGTATGGCATTGAGCAGTTCGTCGCTGTTCTTGTCCTTGGAAAGGTAGCCGAGCACTCCGGCTTCGAAGGCTTGGCGGACGTCTTCCTCCTTCATATAGCTGGAAAGCATGAGGATTTTCTGGTCCTTGACTGCGGAAGCGACTTCGATCCCGCTCATGTCGCCGAAGCGAAGATCGAGAACAAGAACATCAGGTTTGTGTTTGCTGGTGAGATTGATGGCTTCCTCTCCATTAGCGGCTTCGGCGACCACATTAAGATCAGGTTCGTCGTCGATGAGGCTGACGAGTCCACGCCGGACGATAAGGTGGTCGTCAGCGAGGAGGATGGTAAGAGGCTTGTCGGGTTCACTCATTCGAGAGGCAAAGTCAGGGTAACGGCAGTACCGTCTTTTGAGGAGGAAATATCAAGCTCGGCGTCAATGTTGCGGGCTCGCTCTTTCATGCCCTGGAGGCCATAGTGTCCGATACCCGCGGGCGTTTGTGCATCAAAACCGTTGCCGTCATCGCGCACAGTAAATTGCCATTGCTTGTCGGCTTTTATCAGGGTGACGTTGACTTTTCCAGCCCCGCTGTGGCGAATGGTATTGGCCAGCGCCTCCAGGAGAATACGGTGACAGGCGTAGGCAACCTCGGTTCCTAGTTCGATAGTTGATTGATCTCCGTTGGGTTGGACCTCCAGATCAATGGAGGCCTCGTGGCATCGGTCCTGCATGATACCGAGCATGGAACCGGGGAAATCGAGCGATTCAGCTGCAGCAGGCACGCGTAGACCGGTTAGGGAGTCACGGGCTTCAGAGAGGCTGTGCTCCACCATTTCACGGGCGGTGGCGAGCTTGGTCCTTGCCTTTTCAGGATCGGACTCGAGATGATTGTCGACAGAGGCCAGTTGGTAACCGACCCCGGAGAAGCCCTGGGAGAGCGTATCGTGAAGTTCGCGGGCAATGCGGTTTCGTTCCTCGAGAGCGGCATTGGACTGGATTTGACTTTCAATCAATGTGGTCTGAGTGGAGACGCGGCGGTTCAGGGCCAAGGACCAGAAGAGGATCAGGAGAATGCAGCCGGCTAGGGTCAGCATGACGGTCCAGTAGCGTTTCGGTGTCCACCAGGACGGCGTAGCCAGCACGACCAAGTCGTTCTGGCTGCGCATCATCACGGTTACAGAGCGAAGCTCGCCCCTCTCGTCGGCGTCGACGATCTTGACACCGGTGATGTTGATAGCGCTGCCCTCGGCTGGCAGGGTGTCTGGCGGAAAAGTTTCGGGCAGAGTCACAGGGACGAGTTGGCCTCTGGATTCGAGATTGAGGATACGACCTTCGCGTCCAATGAATTGTCCTGACAATGTCACTAACCTAAATGCATTTTCCCGCGAAAGGGCATCTTCGTCCCCGAAAGGATCATCGACAGGTAGGAGCGTGCTCGAAGGGCTGCTGCTCGCATATCGTAGGCCCACAAAATAGCCGTCGGTATCGGGCAGACCCCTGAACTCCAAGGTATCGCCGGGACTGGCTTCGTGGGGGCGAAGAGTTTTGACGCGAGCCCCATTGTCGGCGGACTGGACTACGATCTGTTTGGGACCTTCGACAAAGGTGACCGTTCCGATAGTGCGAACGAGACCGGGAGTGGCCCGTCTTGAATCCCATCTCCCGATATCGCCGAGAGGCACATGCTGGGTGGTGAGGCCTTCGTTGACGACTTCGATGAAATCTTGGCTCGAACAGATAATGTCCGATCCGATTCGCTGGCGGGCGTCGTTAAAGAGAGGCGCGCCACTGCCTTGGAGGCGAACCCAGGATCCAATCATGTGTTTCATGTAGTCAGCGTCGAATTTGACCTCCTCGTTGCGAAATCGAATTGTTAGGTCAGTTTGGCCGTTTACAATGAGTCCTTTTCCGCTTCGCCCGGATTCATCGAATTCCACATCGACCATGAGGCCTTCTATAGATATGAGCCGGTTGTCGCCGATACCGGTCTGAACAAAATCGGGCCTGAAGTTCAAGGGACGGGGGAGATTTCTCGGGCCGCGACTGCGGATCTCGTCGACAACGATGTAGGGACCGTAGAACCCTCCGGTGACGTTGCCATAGACCTCCACAAATTCACCCAGTGGAGGAAGCTGGTTATTAGGAATTTCAAAGAAAAGCCCGCCGGTGACACCCTGCCCGTCGAATCCTCCGTCGAGATGGGAAATCACAGTGACTCGCAGAACGACCGGCGGTGCCATCCGAGCTTCGGCATAAGTCAGCAATCGAACCGCGTCAACTGTTCGCAGTCGTTCGACTGATTCCGGCAGTTCGATGGCGTAAGCTTTTGTCAGGGCCAATGTCGCGAGGACGACGCATGTGTATTTCCAATTCAACGCCGACAAAGTAACACGAAACTGTTCCATCAGCGAGGTGGGGAAAGCTGGCCCCTTTAGGCTATCCTGCTGCGTGTATCAGTGGTTCATGGGAGTTGCCTATTGGCTCGCAGAATAGGAGAGTAGCAAAAGTGAGTCGTTTCTTTCAAGCAGCTGCAGTATTGGCGGCGAGTTGTCCCTTTTTTCTTTTTGGGCAGGACCTAACCGTTCCGGTCATGTTCCCGGACCGGGGTGGAATCGTTGATGTGAGAAATTTTGGCGCCTTCGCTGATGACGGGGTCGATGATACCGAAGCGATTCAGGCGGCATTGGATGCGCATCCCAACGGCAATCGGGTCATTTACCTGCCGCCCGGAGAATACGAGGTGAGTAATACTCTGCGATGGCCGATTGGAGCTGAGGAAGGAGAGTCTCAAAAACGGACCATCCTTCAGGGTGCGGGTGTTCTTCACTCCGTCATTCGTGTGCCGGATGGTACTTCTGCCTTTTCGGGTAGGGAACCGAAGGCGGTCATCTGGACCGGAGCAATGCCCGCTAACCGCCTCCGGAATGCGGTTCGTGATTTGAAGATCGCGGTTGGAGCAGAGAACCCAGCCGCCGTGGGATTGCAGTTTAATGCGAGCAACCAGGGCTGCGTCAGGAATGTGGTTATTGAGGCGGAGGCCGATTCCGGGGTTACTGGATTGGATCTCGGTTACACTGATGAAATCGGATCCCTTTTTGTCCAGAATCTCGCTGTAAAGGGGTTTGAATACGGCATTTCGACGAAGTGGCCATTGAACTCGATCACCTTTGAAAACGTGGTTCTGCGGGATCAGCGGCGACTGGGATGGTGGAATTATCACCAGATGGTTTTTCTACGCGGACTGGTAAGCTACAACTGGGTTCCCGCCATCTACAACGAGAGGGATTCGTGGGGAGCGATGACGGTGATGGACTCCCAGATCATTGGACTGGAACCAAACAATGCGGATCCCGGCATTGCCAACCAGCGGCAGATGTACTATCGCAATGTTGAAGTGGCAGGCTACAATCGGGCCATTGAGAACTCGGATCGAAACCGTTCCCAAGGGAACTGGATAGGAGCCGCTCACCTCATCGAAGATACTTCGCACCGAAATGTGGTGAGCCAGTTTCGGCACCTCGATGAATCGACCTTCGCTGCAGCAGGGGAAGTCAGACACCTGCCGGTGAAAGAAACGCCGATTGTTCCCTGGGGGGATCCGAATTTGGAATGGGTCAACATTCTCGACTTCGGGGCGGATGCCACTGGCGAAACCAATTCCAGCGGGGCCCTCCAACGCGCCATCGATTCCGGTGCTCACACGGTCTACCTGCCCGGAGGAGCAAGATTTCGTTTCGATGGAGAAGTACAGATTCGCGGTCCGGTGAGAAGGATTATTGGTCTGGAGGGTAGTTGTCATTCCGAGAGCGGTGCGACATGGCGACTCGTCGATGGGCAGCATCCTGAGGGACTGGAGGATGCGCCGGAAGTGGTGATAGAGCGCCTTGAAAACTGGAAAGCGCTCAGAGGCGGTGAATTGGAGTTGGTGGTTCAAAGTGAGTCTGCGAGGACCCTCGTTGTTAGCTCAGCGATTGGCTTCCGTGTCCTCGGGATGGGGAGAGGCGATATCTTTCTGGAAGACTACTGTGGACACCTTGAGTTGCAGAACCCGGGGCAGAGTGCCTGGTGCCGGCAGATCACTTGTCGGAGAAAGGGTAGCAAGATTCGCAACTGTGGAGGCAATCTCTGGATTCTTGGAATGCGAGCCGAGCGCACCGGCACACTGATCGAAACCCTTGATGGCGGGGTAACAGATGCGACGGGCATCTTTGTCTACTCCAACCAGGGTTGGGTCGATGAGGAGCCCGCCTTCTTTATTCGCAACAGTTCAGCGGTTTTGTCAGGAATATCGGAGCGCAATTTCAACCGCCGGCCGGTATCACTTTGGTTTCGCGAAACGCAGGGCGGCGAAACCCGGGAGCTGAAGAGCCCAGCCTGGGTATACCTTAGCAAGTGAGGTTTACTTCGAACTGTTTTCGAACCAAACGATATTGTTGCTGGCATGGCCGGCGATCAGCACATCGAGGTCTCCGTCAGAATCCATGTCCACGAAGCGGGTGTCATATGAGCCTTGGTCGGTGCCGATGACGTGCTTGGTGAAGGTTCCCGTTCCATCGTTCTCGTACCAGGCCGCAACTCCGTCCGCTTCCTTGCCGCACGCGACCGCATCCATATCGCCATCTTTGTCGAGATCAGCGAGATCGAGGGAGTGCGGGTAAGCGAGGTCCGGATCGATCTCGATGAGCTCAAAATCCGGTCCTTTGAACCAGAGCACGCCATTGCCATGGCCGCGAGTGGCGAAATAATCCATATTACTGTCGCCATTAAGATCAGCAGGCATAATGTTGGAGGCTCCCGGTTGATTCGCCGCCAGCAGG
>PKCI01000204.1 GCA_002862135.1 Verrucomicrobiota bacterium
TAGCGAGGCTGAGGGCGTAGAGATTGAACTTCGTAGCGGTTCGCTGAGCTAGTCTAGTTGGTGGGAAGTTCAGGGCCTTGCAAGTCGCAAGATCGTTTTAGTCGTTTTGTTGCGATTCCTTCAAGTGGGCTGAACAACCAGGCAATCGCGAAGAGGAGCCCTGTGGCAAAGGCAATCATTCCGGATGTTGAGGTGGAGGATGTCTGGCCAAACCAGGTTGGGACAACAATGGCCGATAGGTGACCGATGATGGCGGAAAGCGCTGCGGTTGCCGACGCGATGACTAACATGGGTATCATACGGTGAGTCAGGAGGAGAGCTGTCGCAGGCGGAACAATCAGCATGGCGATCACAATGATGCTGCCGACTGATTCAAACGCAGCCACGGTTGTTACAGCCACCATGGTCATAAGGAGGTAGTGCAGGAATCGTGAGGAATATCCGAGCGTGTCTGCCAGATCAGAATCGAAGGCGCTGAGTTTTAGCTCCTTGAAGAGACCGATGATGATTGCCAGGTTGAGTAGAAGTATGCTCCCGTTGACGATCGCCGCTCTCGGAATGAAGAAGTTGCCGATCGCCACGGTATCCAGCGGTGTGAACTCGATAGAGCCGTGCAGAACGCAATCGGGATCGATATCCACGTTGTCGGCTGCTTGTCGAATCAGGAGGAGGCCAACCGCAAAGAGCGTGGTGAAGACGATGCCCATAGCGGCGCCACGGTCCACGTTCCCGAGCTTGCTGATCCATTGAGTGAAGACGGCAGTGAGAACGCCGACCACGGCGGCTCCGATGAACATGGGCACGCTGGCCCGGGTTCCCGTGATGATGAAAGCGATAGCGAGCCCCGGGAGAACGGCGTGGCTGATAGCATCTCCCATCATGCTCATTTTCCTGAGCACTAGGAAACAACCCGGCAGCGCACAGGCGACTGCACAGAGAACGCCGACGACCACAATCCAGGTATCTGTTGAGGTCCAGTTCACGCTTCAGCAGGGGGGTCAGCTTGAATCAAATGCGGGCTAGCCGGGACGGGAACAGTGAGCTCGCGCTCGTCGATTTCGGTTTCGAGGTCGGCTTCAAGCTCGGCGACTAATTCCGCTCCGAGGATGTGTTCCACGAAATCGGCATCACGGTCGACATGGCTTGGAGCAATATCGGCATACTTGATAAGATAACGTTCCCAAAGTCGGTGATTTCGAGTGATGCGGGCCGCTTCACCAAAGCCGGGTTCCGACAGCCGAAGAAAACCCGATCCGGCAGGTTCGAGGTGATCTTCTCTTCGCGCGATGCGCAGGATTTGCTTCAGCTGGCGCTGCGACCAGGCCCGCTTCAACTGAAGCGCCGCGATGGGAAAGGGGGTGTTTCTTACTTCGTTGTCGCCGGCCAGCGACTCGAGAATTTCGTAGGCGGCGCGGAGGAGGTGCTGGCGGTCTACCTTGCGGCGGAGATGGGAGTGGCGGGCAATGCGGGGAAACACGCCGCGTGCGGGCGCGAAGAGCATGCTGATGAGAAAAACGACTGCGGCAACCAGGACAATAACGGCTCCTGCCGGAAGCCTGGGCGTCAGGGCACTGATTGAAGCGCCCAGCCATCCGCTCACGCCTCCGATGATGGCAGAGAGAAAGAGCATGGGGAGGAGTCGGTTGGTCCAGAATCGCGCTGCGGTTGGAGGCGTGATCAGGAACGCGATCACGAGGATCAGGCCAACGGCTTGAAGGCCAATCACAGTCACTGCCGTGACCAGTGCGAGAAGGGAAATATCGAGCCAAAGTGTGGGCCATCCCTGGGAAGAAGCGAACCCGTCGTCGAAGCAGAGGAGCAGAAACTCTTTCAACAGGGCCAGCGAAACGAGCGAAACGATTCCTGCGACGACCGCGATGACGATGAAGTCTGACTGAATCATCGACGCCGTCTTTCCGTAGATGAACGACTGGAGTCCGGCGGCATTCCCTCCGGGCAAGCGAGATACCATGGCAAGCGTGGCGACGCCGATACCGAAAAAGACGCTGAGAACAAATCCCATGGCCACGTCGTCGCGAAGTCGCGTCGTGTTTCTTATCAGCAGCATTGTCGCGATCCCGGCGATACCGGAGATGGTCGCCCCAAACAAAAGGCCGGGTAGGGACTTACCATCTCCTCCCAGAGCCACCATGATGGCAAAAGCGATCGTTACCCCGGGGAGGGTGGCGTGAGAGAGTGCGTCTCCCATAAGCGAACGCTTTCTCAGCAGAAGGAAAGATCCAACAAGGCCGGCCGCAATTCCGAGCAGGGTCGTGCTCAACACCACGAGGCGGGTGTTGTAGTTCTGCAAAAGCAGGACTTCGACGATATCTCCCCAGTTCGGCATTATTCGATGGAGTGACGAAGCGCTTCGGCGGCCTTTTCGAGAAGGCTCAACTTGCCGCCGTAGGTTTTCTGCAGATTCTCGCGGGTGAAGGTCTCCTCAGCAGGGCCGGAGGCAACGACCCTCATATTGAGAAGAACGAGCCAGTCAAAGTAGTTGGTCACCGTGGCAAGGTCGTGGTGAACCACAAGGCAGGTCTTCCCGCGTTCGCTGAGCGATCGCAGCAGGGTGACAATAGCCTCTTCGGTCGCTGCGTCGACAGCGGCAAAAGGTTCGTCCATGAGGTAGAGTTCAGCGTCTTGCATAAGGGCGCGGGCAAGAAACACACGCTGCTGCTGTCCACCGGAGAGCTGACTGATTTGCCGGTCAGCGAGGTGGGCAATCTCTACCTGATCTAACGCATCGCGGGCGCGGTCATTTTCTTTCCTTGAAACCCGGCGGAACCAGCCAAGTCGACGGTAGGAACCCATCGCAACAACATCTAAGGCAGTTACGGGAAAATCCCAGTCAACACTCTCACGCTGAGGGACATAAGCCACAAGTTGGTGGGCCTTGCGATACGGTTTTCCGTAGATATGGGCCCATCCTGAGGTTTTGGGGATGAGATCGAGGCATGCCTTAAGAAGTGTACTTTTTCCGGCGCCGTTCGGGCCGACGATTCCGACCAGTTTTCCCTCGGGGATGTTCAACTCGACATCCCAAAGAACCGGTTTGCGATGATAGGCGACGGTGAGGTCGTGAATCGCTAAAGGAACCTCTGGTGGGTGCTCAGGTCTTGGCTCCGTCGACTTCGGAGGGAAAGTGGATTGTGATTTGAGGGATTCGGAATGCATGGAAGCCAGCCTCACTCGGAGTGTTTCTATAACTTGCCATTAAGTCCAGCGGCTGGGGCCTCACCGCCGAGGGCGCGCGTGATCGTCGTCACATTGTGGTCAATCATCCCGAGGTAAGTGCCTTGATAGCTACCGGCTTTGCCCATAGCATCTGAAAACAGTTCACCGCCGATGACTACGGTGTGATCCTTGGCAGCAGCGCCCTCGATCAGGGCTTTGATGTTCTTATCGGAGACGGAGCTCTCGACAAACACCGCGGGGATATTATTTTCGACAAGGTAGCTGACAAGATCTTCGATGTCCTTGACCCCGGCTTCCGATTCGGTGCTGAGTCCCTGGATTCCGAGAACCTCGAGGCCGTAAGCTCGGGCCATGTAGCCGAAGGCATCATGAGCGGTGACAAGGACCCTCTGGGATTCCGGGATGGAGACGATCTTTTCCTTAGCGTAGGCATCGAGGGTTTCGAGTTCCGCGATGTAGGTCGCCGCGTTGTCCCGATAGTCGGCAGCGTTGGCGGCATCATACTCGCTGAGAGAAGCAGCCACCACCTCGACGGCTTTGATCCACCCTTGAACGTCCATCCAGACATGAGGATCCTGATGGTCCTCTTCGTCGGTCAGGATATAGTCGCTGTCGTTGAGGATTTTCTCGGTCACGGCGTAAACCGGCTTACCCGACCGGGCGAGGCGGACGAGAATGTCACCCATCTTGCCCTCCAGCATCAACCCATTATAAAAAACCACATCGGCAGATTGCATGGTTTTAACATCGGTGCTGGTGGGTTTGTAGAGGTGGGGATCAATACCTTCACCGATGATCCCGGAAACTTTCGCATTGTCTCCAGCAACCACAGAAACAATGTCAGCGATCATGCCAACAGTAGCAGAGATTTGGTAGGGGCCGTCCGCGGTGGAGTAGGCGGCTTCCTGCTTTCCGCAGGAAGCTAGAAAACAAGCAGTGGCAGTGAGGAGGAGGGCGCTCTGTTTGAAACTAAACATGATTGTACTCTTCGAGGTTTTTTACTTGATTGATTATTGAACAGAATCTTGATTAATCAAGATAAAATGTTTGAGTGCAGCGCAAATTGGGGTATTTTGGTTCCGCATGGCAACTAGCACCGTCGAAAATTACCTGAAAGCTCTCCTCAGACAGGAAGAGGAGACGGGGTCGACGACGGTAGGGGAGATCGCCAAGGAACTGGCGGTCACTCCGGGGACGGTGACGACGATGATGAAGCACCTCGAAGAGGAAAATCTTGTCGTTTATCAACCCAGGAAAAGCCTCAGCCTGACGCTTGAAGGTCGTGCGGCTGCTTTGAAGGTCGTTCGAAGACACCGCTTGATCGAACTCTTCCTGGTCCAGATCATGGAATTGGATTGGTCAGAGGTGCATGAGGAGGCGGAAATCCTTGAGCATGTCATTTCTGACCGATTGCTGGACCGAATTGACAGGATGCTTGGTGAGCCTACACACGATCCCCATGGCGATCCCATTCCCGACCGGGATGGAAACCTGGTCCAGTTTGAAGCGACGCCCCTGGATGAAGCTGAGGGAGGAAAATATCGCATTGTCAGGGTGTCCGACGACGATTCCGATCTGCTCGGATGGCTTAATCAAAACGGACTGACGATTGGGGAGGAGTTTGCTCTGGCTCACCCCGACCGTGCCGCTGGACTCCTCGAGATTTCCCGGAGCACCGGCGCGAAGGTCCAGTTGGGAATTCAGGCAGCCGGCCAGGTATTTGTTGAAGCCGTCAGTGCATAGACTGAGGTGGGTGTGCTGCTTTTATTCCGGTTTAGGAAGTCGCTGAAGTCTTTAAGGGTTGAGAGGGATTTTTCCTTGCGAATGTGTGGATATACATCACTGTAGACGCCCGTTCCGTTCAACGTTT
>PKCI01000121.1 GCA_002862135.1 Verrucomicrobiota bacterium
AGAAACAGCTACGGAAATCACCGGATCGGGGAAAACCATGGGCTCGAGAGTCGCAGGATTCTTCGGGTCGCAGAGAGTGTGACCAGTTTGAACGTTCTTGAGACCCACAAGAGCCACGATGTCACCCGCCTGGGCGCTGTCGAGGTCCTCACGGGAGTCGGCGTGCATTTCAACGATACGGCCAACGCGCTCGGTTTTGCCGGTGAAGGTATTGAGGATGGTATCTCCCTTACTCAGGGTGCCGGAGTAAACCCGGGTGAAGGTCAGCGCGCCATACTGGTCGTCCATGATCTTGAAAGCGAGAGCGCGGAGGTCCTTGTCCGGATCCACGATGGCGTATTCACCGGACTCGTTACCTTCCATGTCGACTTCGGGCTGAGGCGGGACCTCAGTCGGGGAAGGAAGGAAGTCGACCACGGCGTTGAGCACGAGCTGCACACCCTTGTTCTTGAAAGCAGATCCACAATAGGTCGGGAAGAAGTCGAGAGCGATCGTGCCTTTACGGATCAGCTTCTTGATCGTGTTGAGGTCCGGCTCTTCCCCTTCGAGGTAAGCTTCCATGACGTCGTCATCCTGTTCGACGACCGTTTCGATGAGCTGTTCGCGATACTCTTCGACCTTGTCAACCATGTCGGCAGGGATGTCTTGAAGCTCGTAGTTCTCCGGCTGGCCGGAATCATCCCAGACCCAGGCCTTGCGGCTGAGCAGATCAACCACGCCAGTGAAATCGTCTTCGATGCCGATCGGAAGAACCATCACAAGGGGCTTGGCAGCGAGCACGTCCTCGACCTGCTTTGCGACGCGGTAAAAGTCAGCGCCGATTCGGTCGAGCTTGTTGACGAAAATGATTCGGGAAACGCCGGACTCGTTGGCGTAGCGCCAGTTGGTCTCGGACTGGGGCTCGACACCACCGGATCCACAGAAAACGCCGACGCCACCGTCGAGCACTTTCAGTGAACGATACACCTCGATGGTGAAGTCCACGTGTCCGGGAGTATCAATAATGTTGAAGCGGTGATCGTCCCAGAAACAGGTGGTAGCAGCGGACTGAATCGTGATGCCGCGCTCCTGCTCCTGATCCATGAAGTCAGTCGTGGCAGCACCGTCGTGTACCTCTCCGGTTTTGTGGATCTTGCCAGTGAGCTTGAGAATACGCTCGGTGGTTGTTGTTTTACCGGCATCAACGTGGGCAAAGATCCCGATATTTCTGTATTTGGAGAGGTCTTTCATCTACCTGTTTAGTTTGGATTGGAACCGAATTTTCGAAGCGTATAGTTGTTCAAAGCAGCCGTAAGGCAACAGGGAATTCTCGTTTTATGATAATTATTCTCGCCGCCTCGAGTAGGTTCATTTGAGGGCGCAGGCCTGAAAAATGTTCAAAACAGCACTTTTCAACCCGGCAGGAGGCGGCGAAAGGCTGCTGTCGAGAGGTATTTGACAGGTTTCGAGACGCCTTTCGACGGCGCCAAGATCCATTCCGGCGATTTCGTCCCACGCTAAAACATCGTCTTCGACGGGAGATGGTTGAAAGCGGTTTCGGGAATTGGTGACGGTTTCGCGGCGGTGATTCGAGAGGGAAGAGGGCGCAGGATGTTTAAATAACGTTTTCTGGCCACCTTGATAAGATTCTGAACTATCGATCAAGTCGGTTCTGAATTCGATCGTTAATGGTTGTGATGAGTTCGTCCGCAGACCTCTGGTCTTTCTTCAGCACCGTAGTGACGCGCTCCCGCAGGAAAGCCTGCTCATTCTCCGACGGATCTTTCCCGGAGAGGACAATCACAGGAATTGAGCGCAACTGCTCATCGGACTGGAGCTTTTCGATAAACTCAAAGCCGTCCATGACAGGCATGAGCAGATCGAGGACGATAGCTGCCGGCCGGGTTTTCTTCAGCAAATCGAGGGCCTCCGCCCCATCATGGGCCTTGGTGGTTTTCCAGCCGGCTTCATCGAGGATGCGACTCATGGACTCGAGGCAGGCTTCATCGTCGTCGACAAGCAGAAGGCTCTGACTGTTCGACTGGTTGGTTGCCCGTTCGATCACTCGACTGAGTCTTTTCATGTCGACGGGTTTAACGAGATAGTCCTCAACATCGAGCGCGCTGCCATTTTCCTGCTCGGCCATCACGGAAACCATGACCACCGGGATCGACTGGGTATCCTCTGATTCCTTGAGATGGTTGAGAACCTCCCAGCCATCCATGCCACCGGGCATGACAACATCGAGGGTGATGGCATCGGGGTGATGTTCCCTGGCCATTTCAAGTCCATTATTTCCGTCCATGGCAGCGAGGACGCGGTAACCCTGCGCTTCAAGCATGCGGGTGAGCATTTCGCGGACTTTCTGATCGTCGTCGATGACCAGAATCGTTGCGTCGCGCGGGATTGGACTTTCGCCATTACTGGACGAGGGACTGATCAGGCTGATCATGTTCTCCGCTGCCTCTCTCGATTCGTAGTGTTCGGACACTGGTTCGCGCGGGAGAAAAATGCTGAAGTGCGTGCCTTTGTCCACTTCGCTGAAAAATCCGATACGCCCTCCCATCTGCGAAATCAGCTCCTTACAGATTGATAGGCCCAAGCCACTGCCCCCGGCATTGTCTTTCTTATTCGAAACAAAGGGGACAAACGCATTGGCCTGTTCTTCCGGGCTCATGCCACGTCCCGTATCCGAGACTGTGAACTCGACCCAAGAGGTATCATTGATCTCACGGGGGCGGGCATCGAGCGTAACGGTTCCCTTCTTGGTGAATTTGATTGAGTTTCCGATAAGGTTACCAAGCACTTGTCTGACCCGGCGATCATCGGCAATGATAGATGGAAGAGTATCGCTCCCGCTATTGACGAAAGAGAGTCCCTTTTGCTTTGCCTCTGCGGCAAAGGTATTCTGGAGGTCGTTTAGAAGAGATGAGACATCGATCTCATCCTTGCTGAGGGTCTCAGCCCCCATGATGATTTTCTGGTATTCGAGAATGTCGTTCACCAGGTTGAGTTCGCGGGCGGCATGGGCGTGAATGCGGTCGACGTCTTGGCTTTGCTCTTCATCGAGGTCGGAGAGACGCAAAGCTTCCACCTGAAGAAAAATGGCATTGAGCGGTTGGCGCAGGTCATGGCTTACTTTCGCGACAAAGGCATCTTTCTCGTGACTCAGGCTCATGAGCTTTTCGTAGGCCTTCTCCAACTCGCTGTTGGCACGGCGAAGTTCGCGGGTGCGATTGTTGACCCGCTGTTCCAGTTCCTCCTGAAAAGAGATAAGTTCTTCGAAGAGGCGTTTAGAAGCGCGGGCAATGTCACCGACTTCATCCTGGCGCTTGATGTCGAGTCCCCGGGCAAGGTCGGCTACCCGTTGATGGAAGGTTTCCCGCTCCGAGTCGGTGATAGCCTGCGCAGTGCCGGTCATGCGTTTGAGCGGGCGAATGAAGTGCATGGCAATCAGAAACCCGATAAAACCGAAGCCGGCAGCGACAAAGATGGCTATGGTCTGAAGCGACAGCATCTCGTAGGCTATGGAGGAGGCGAGTTCATCTTCGAGGACGGCGTAGTGGAGCAGATATTCCTGGGGTGCGCGGTATTGGCCAACGAGTGCACGAACGGTCCAGACACTGATCTGGTCGCACTCGACTCGACCACGCCAGTCGAAGCCGTCGAACTCATCACCGAAATTTTCTGACAATGATGAGGTGATGCCCTCTTGAAGTTTATCCAGCTTTTCCTGTGAAGGCGCCAGCAGCCGGATTTCCCCAGCTTGGTTGGACAAACCGCCGAATGTGCCATGTTGATTAAGCTGGGTTAGGAGCAGTTCAGAAAAGTTTCTAAGCTCACTCGGGTCGGCCTTGCGAAGCGCATCAGCGAAGCGCTCGTTGGGCAGAGCCTCCTGAAAATAGTAAGCTTGTTTCAGATCGATGACTTCCTGTCTGGCCAGTCGCTCTACCTTGGGTTCGACTTCGTCAGGCTGAGGATTGGCGGTTCTCTCCCGGGCCCGCTCTAGGGCATCGTGGAGTTGCTCATTGTCGTGAAGGGAAAGGAAAATCTGGTCGTTGTCAGTGGCGGACTCGTCTTCATCGTGGCGGATGATCTGGTTTCCGTGGGCGTCTTCGAGGACAAGGAAGTGGCGGGGAGAAGTGACGGGCGGTATCGCCATCATAATCCGCACATAGGCGGGACTGCCGTCTTTTTCCCCGAGATAAGCCATTGCCCAAACGACCGGTGTCCAGCATATTTCCGAGTCGCGGCCGGGTAGATCGAGCCGCTCCAGCTGGGTGCGAATAATCGGGGAAAGGCGGATGCGTGGACCAGCTTCGGGGCCGGGGAGCCAGGGTTCGCTCATGGTCAGCCTGGCTTTCTCGGCCAGGACGATCGATTCAGAACCTTCTTCCCCGAAGGTGATGACCTCAACCCGGAGGTGATTTTTCCAGTAGCGTTTACAAAGACCTCGAGCCATGACGAGCAGTTTCTCCGGGTCTGCCTTATCGGCGATGCTCTGTTGAAACAGTTCGCTGTTTACGATGCTGTTAAGGTCGTCACTCAGGCCGTCGACCTGATCGATCATTTCCCAGGCCCGCAATGCAGCCTCGTCGCCGAGATCGACCAGCTCGTGGTCACGAAGAACGGACTCCGCTTTGGTGGAAAGCACTTTTGCTACTAACAGCGCAGACGCAGCCGTAGCCAGCATGACCAGCAAAGCCACTTTCCCTCGAATTCCAAAATACATCAGCTGTCTGAGTAGGACGACCTCAGTGTTCCATTGATTCAAAAAAATCGGAAGCCCAAACCATTCAGCTTGAGAATTTAGTCAGGCGGGTGGATCAGGAGCGTTCCCAGGTGTCGGAGTCTCTGAGGCGCTTGATACCAAAAAAGTCTTTAAAAACCCGCCGGAAAACCTTCCGCTTAAATTTTGGGACCCCACCGAGATCGAAGTTATGTGGCTTGATCCACTTGAAATCGACGAACTCCTGCACGTGCGCCTTCAGATTGATGTCCTGTTTGGTGCCGTAGTAGTCGCAGAGAAAGTAAGTTTGGGTCTGGCCGCAATACTGCCCTTTCTTGAGATGGCC
>PKCI01000099.1 GCA_002862135.1 Verrucomicrobiota bacterium
GCGAGATGCCACTTACCAGCCGCTGCGGTAGCATATCCGACACGCTTCAATTCATTCGCGAGTGTCTCGCGTTCCGATGCCTCATCCGTTGGGTAGTAGCCCCACTCGGGGTCGCCCATATTTACCGGGTAACGACCGCTCATCAGGGTGACTCGCGAAGGATGACACACCGGGGATGAATAGAAATGCTCCAACTTCATTCCGTCTGCCCTCAACTGATCGAGGTTGGGCGTCTTATACGATTCACCTCCGTAGCAGCCCAACACTTCACGTCCCACATCGTCAGCAAAGATGAGGACAATGTTCGGCGGCCGATCCTCTGTCGTTTCCGCAACGAGAAGAGACGGCCAGGCAAAGAGAGCGAGCAGCAGACAGAGGAGGGGCTTCATGAATTGATGAACTGAGGCTAGCAATTTCCGCATTACTCCTCAATGACGCAATCCCTCGCAAAAATCAGTCGCTGCCGCCCCAACTCGGTTCCCTTCTGTGTCGAAAATGTTGAACGCACTCAACCAGACTCGGGTTGAGTCTATCGAGAAGTATCGTTCTATGTTTCCAAAACGATGAAATTGAATGACGCCGTCACCGTGTTGGGGTCGCTTGCCCAGCAGGCCCGACTCAAGATTTTTCGCCTGCTCGTCAAACAAGGCGAAGACGGACTTTGTGCAGGCGACATTTCAAAGAAACTCGGCGTGCCCAAACCCACCCTGTCCTTTCATCTCAAGGAACTCGTCAACGCGGGCCTGATTGACTCGGAAAAGGAAGGCCGGTCCATCACCTACCGGCTTCAGCCGAAGCGCATGAATCAGTTGATGAGCTTTCTCATGGAGGACTGCTGCCAGGGCAAACCGGAACTCTGTCTCGCCAAAACCTGCGAGGAGAACGACTGCGCCGCCGGCTGACCGTTTTAGAAAAAATCTTTCAAACCCATGAGCATAAAAATTGGAATCAACGGCTTCGGCCGCATCGGGCGCCTCGGTTTCCGGGCTGCCTGGGACTCAGGAGACATCGACATTGTCCACGTCAACGAACTTGAAGGCGGAGCTGAACTCGCCGGCCATCTCGCCGAGTTCGATACCGTTCACGGACGTTGGGACAAGCAAATCGAGTCTGGTGACGGCTACTTTTCCATCGAGGGTGAGAAAGTGAGCTTCTCCGCTCACGGCAATCCTGCCGATATCCCGTGGTCGGATTATGGCGTCGATATCGTCGTGGAAAGTTCCGGAGCATTCCGCACCCCGGAATCGATCCAACCACACTTCGACAACGGTGCAAAAAAAGTGGTCGTCGCAGCACCCGTCAAAGAGGAAGCCCTCAATATTGTGATGGGCTGCAACGATGACCTCTACGATCCGGCCGAGCACGACCTCGTCACCGCCGCTTCCTGCACCACCAACTGCATCGCTCCAGTCGTTAAGGTTATTCACGAAGAGCTCGGGATCGTCCACGGAGCCATCACCACGATCCACGATGTGACCAACACCCAGGTTGTGGTGGACGCCCCTCACAAGGATCCCCGCCGGGCACGCTCTGCACTCAATTCTCTCATTCCCACCTCAACTGGATCGGCCACGGCCATCACGATGATCTATCCGGACCTCAAAGGGAAACTCAACGGGGTTGCCGTCCGAGTTCCGCTGCTCAACGCGTCCCTGACTGACTGCGTCTTCGAGGTGAGTCGGGAAACGACGCCCGAAGAGGTGAACCAACTTCTTAAGGAAGCCTCCCAAGGTTCCCTCTCCGGCATTCTCGGCTACGAAGACCGTCCGCTGGTTTCAGCTGACTACACCAACGATCCGCGCTCCGGCATTGTCGACGGACCGTCCACCATGGTCGTCGACGGTACTCAATTGAAACTGCTTGTCTGGTACGACAACGAATGGGGCTACGCGAACCGCATGATGGAGCTCGTCCAAAAGGTGGCCAGTACATTACCCAGCTGAAACACCGATCACTGACGACTGAATACGAGTCACCCAACCAATGAACGTTCGCGAATACGGCCTCGTTACTGCTTCCTACTGGGGATTTACCATCACCGACGGGGCCCTGCGCATGCTGGTGCTGCTGCACTTTCATAAACTCGGCTATTCGCCCGTTCAGATCGCGTTCCTCTTCCTGCTCTACGAGTTCTGCGGAATCCTGACCAATCTCTTCGGCGGTTGGATCGGTTCGCGTGTGGGACTCAAGGCCACTCTCTTCGCCGGTCTCAGCATCCAGGCAGTCTCGCTGGTGATGCTGTCCTTTCTCAACCCGGAATGGGCTGTCGCCCTCTCGGTCGGCTACGTCATGGCCTCGCAAGCCCTCTCGGGGATTGCCAAGGACCTGACTAAGATGAGTTCGAAGAGCGCCGTCAAACTGCTTGTTCCGGCAGGAGACGACGCTTCGAAATCGGAGCGCCTGCTCTTTAAACTGGTAGCCACTCTGACAGGGTCAAAGAACGCACTGAAGGGGGTTGGGTTCTTTCTGGGCGCTGTTCTCCTTTCATGGCTCGGCTTTTCCCCAGCCCTTTGGTCCATGGCTGGCGGCCTGCTCGTCATCCTCCTGGTCTGCCTGATTTACCTCAAGGGCGACATCGGCAAATCGAAGGAAAAGGTAAAGATGTCCAAGCTGTTCTCCAAGACTCGCGAGATCAACTACCTCTCCGCCGCCCGCTTCTTTCTCTTCGGATCGCGGGATGTCTGGTTCGTGGTAGGTCTTCCCATCTTCCTGACCGAAGTACTAGAATGGAGTTTCTGGGAAACCGGTGGCTTCATGGCCCTATGGGTAATCGGCTACGGTATCGTCCAGGCGTCCGCTCCCGCCATGGTTAAAAAGAGAACCCATGGTGTTGTGGAAACGGTAGCTCGCGCTGCGCTTGTCTGGGGCATCGCCCTCGTCGTCATCTCCGCCGCGATCGCTGCCGCCGTGCAGTTTGATTTTTATCCCAAAATCGCCGTGCTCGGAGGACTGGCCATCTTCGGCCTCATCTTTGCCGTAAACTCCGCGGTTCACTCCTATCTTATCCTCGCCTACTCCGACTCGGACAAGGTGGCCTTGAATGTCGGTTTCTACTACATGGCCAACGCCGCCGGGCGACTCATCGGGACACTCTTGTCCGGGGTCATGTATCTGAAAGCAGGCCTCGACGGCTGCCTCTGGACCAGCGCCGGTTTTGTGCTCTCAGCCGTTTTGATTACTTTGGCGCTGCCGAGAAAGGCTCTCCCGGCCAAGGGGAATGCAGCCACGGCTTAAGCTCACTTCACCGCTGGCGTGGAAGGGCAGGCTCCTGCGTGACCGCGACGAATTCCAAATTGCTGCGCATCGTTGTAACTTTTTGCATAAATTGTCCATTGTGCGCGAGATTAGTTTCTCCTTACCTTAGACTCCCCCAATCGAGTCTGGATGAAATACGCGATCTGTAACGAAACCTTTGGAGATGCTCCGCTGGCCGAAGCGGCGAAGCTCAGTGCCGAAATCGGATATACCGGTTTTGAAATCGCACCCTTCACCCTTGCTGATGACATTTCGACGATCAGCGCGACTGAAGCCAGCGGACTTGGCGACCTGGTGCGCGACGCCGGTCTGGAAGTCGTTGGGCTTCACTGGCTGCTTGCCAAAACGGAAGGCTATCACCTCACCGCTCCCGATGCCTCGATTCAACAGGCCACGATCGACTACACGCGTCGCCTGGCCGACCTCTGCCACGCTCTCGGCGGCAAGATCATGGTGTGGGGCAGTCCTCAACAACGCAGCCTCGAAGACTACTGGGATTACGATGAGGCCTTCGCCCGCGCCATTGAAGTCCTCCGCCCCGCCGCCGAACACTGCGGCGAGCTCGGAGTGACGATCGCTATGGAGCCCCTCGGTCGCGCCGAAACTAACTTTCTCAACACTGCCGAGGAGACCATCCGCCTCTGCGAGGCCGTCGATCATCCTGCCTGCCGCCTTCACCTCGATGTGAAAGCGATGAGCGATGAACCCAACCTCATCGGTAACATCATTCGCCAGTCCAAAGAGTGGACCGCCCACTTCCACGCTAATGATCCCAACCTCTACGGGCCCGGCATGGGCGACGTCGAGTACGGCCCCATCGTCGAAGCGGTTCGCGAAACCGATTACGACGGCTGGGTTTCCGTCGAGGTCTTCAAATACGATCCCAGCCCCGAGCACATCGCCCGGACGAGCCGGGAAAACCTTCGCCAGTTTTTCGGGGAATAACTCCTCACACCCAAACCAAGCATGAAACTCACAGGATTCGCAGACGAAGCCTCACGCGATCTGGAAAAGCAGATCGAAGCCACGCAAGAACTCGGTTGGTCCGCCATCTCCGCCCGGATGATCGGCGACCACAATATTCACGAACTACCACAGGAAGAATTTGATCGGGTCGCCGATCGCCTTGACGAAGCCGGCATTCATGTCCCCGAGTTCGGATCGCTTATTGCCAACTGGGGCAAAACGATCGACAGCGATTTTGATATCACGCTTGCAGAAGTAGAACGCGCTATCCCCCGAATGCACCGTCTAAAGACGCCTTACGTGCGCGTCATGTCCTACGCTCAGCAACCTTGGGGCGAAGATCAGCACGAGGAAGAACGCTTCCATCGCCTTCGCGATATCGTGAAGCGTTTCAACGACGCCGGGCTCACTGCGATTCACGAGAACTGCATGAACTGGGGAGGCTTTTCCCCGGACCACACCCTGCGCCTCATTGAAGAAGTGCCCGGCCTCAAGCTCGTCTTCGACACCGGCAATCCCGTGTTCCAGCGTGACCGCTCCAAACCCAACGACGACGGAACCTTCCCCTGGCAGGATCCGTTCGAGTTCTGGGAGAAAGTCCGCGACCACGTCGTGCACATCCACGTGAAGGACTGCCAAAATCCCACCGCCGAAGGTGTCGAACCCGTTTACAACATGCCCGGCGAAGGCCTCGGCCGCGTCAAAGACATCCTGACAGACGCCCATAATCGGGGTTACAACGGCTGGGTCGCTATTGAGCCTCACGTCGCCACCGTCTTCCACGTTAAGGAAAACGAAGAAGTCGATTGGGAACAGTGCTACA
>PKCI01000033.1 GCA_002862135.1 Verrucomicrobiota bacterium
CGCCGGGAAGATGATCCACGCACGGCTGAGACTCCGAATTTAGCGACTGTCGCAGCAATGATCTCGCCATCCTTGCTCGGACTGGTGAGGGTCGCTCCCTTTCTGCTGCTCAGATAACGTCGATAAGCGGCCGGGGCCACGAAGATCCTGTTGTGCCAGACCATCCAGATCATGGAGTGCTCTGGCGGTGACTCGGAAATGCCATCGGGATCGTGCAGTCGCCAACGGTAGGTAACCGAGAGCAGCCTCATCAGGTTCGCAACCGCCCAACCAATACGACGGGCCTTCGGAGTGAGGGCCGCCTGAGCATTCTTAGCTTGGCCAGAGTCAGCCATTAAAGCATTCCAGCATCCTTGAGCACACCGGTAAGCGCAACCTGTCGGTCCAACTTTTCACGGTAGACTCCAGCTGCTTCCGCCTCTGGTTCGCATCGAGTTGACTCGTCCAGCAAGACCAGTCGCCCACAAAGTTCTTCGTAGCTGCCCTGGCCATCGGCGTGAGCGGCCTGAATGGCGCCGCCCAGACCGGCACCTTCGGCCGTGGCCAGTCCAACGACGAGAACTCCGAACACATCGGCAGAAATCTGGCGCCAAATGCCGCTCTTGGAACCTCCGCCGGTAAGTCGAATTTCTCCGGGGGTGAGCCCCAGTTCATTAAAGCGGCGCAAGCCGTAAGCGAGTCCGAGGGTGGCGCCTTCCATGGCGGCACGTGCCATGTGCGCGGGAGAACCGGTCCTAGCTCCGAGCCCGTGAATCACCCCTGTGCCGTTAGGGAGGTTCGGTGTGCGTTCGCCATTTAGGTAGGGCAGAAAACTGACACCCTCAGAACCGGCGGGAACCGAGGAAACCTGCTTCTCCAATTCTGCGTGATCCCAGCCAAACCAACCGCAAACCTGCTCGGTGACGACGGTCACGTTCATGGTGCAGACAAGAGGCAACCAACGATCCGTGCTGTCGCAAAACGCTGCGATCTCCCCGTTGGGATCAATGATCGGTTTCTCGGCACAGCCGTAGATCGTGCCCGAAGTTCCAAAGCTCGCCGTGATCGTTCCGTCTGCGATGTTCCCGGTCCCAATCGCACCCATCATGTTGTCACCGCCTCCGGCGCTGACAATCACATCAGAACTCAGTCCCCATTCGCTGGCCAAGTCAGGAAGCAACGTTCCGTGAGGCACATTGGAAGATCCCAGCTCAGGGAGCATCTCCTGCACACGAGGATCCACGAAATTAATGAGATCACTTTCCCATTTTTTAGTGCGAATGTTAAGAATCCCCATGCCGGATGCGTCACCATATTCCATCCGCTTTACCCCGGTCAGGGCGAAGTTGATGTAGTCGTGAGGCAACAGAATGGCCGCCACCCTGGCAAGATTATCAGGCTCGTTCTGCTTCAACCAGAGCAGCTTGGGAATGGTGTAACCCGGGAGCATCGCGTTGCCGGCTTTTGCTATGAGTCCATCAACGCCACCGAACTCCGCCGCAAACTGATCGCACTGCTCCACAGTCGAAGTATCGCACCAGAGCTTGGCAGGTCGAATCACTTCATCATTCCCATCAAGAACAACCAGCCCGTGCTGTTGTCCGCTCACTCCGATGCCGCGAACTTCAGCACGACGGTCGCCCAACTGATCAAGGCAGCTAGCCACCGTGTTTTTTACCGCATCGATCCAATCGGATGGATGCTGTTCCAGGTGACCTGCCGGCAAACCGCTGATTAAGTCGTAGGACTGGCTCGCCTGGGCGACAATATCACCAGTCTCAAAATCCAAAACCACTGATTTTGTGCTCTGGGTGCCACTGTCGATTCCAATGTAGAACATGCGCTATCGCTACCGGTGAATGCGGTCTGGTTCAAGTTTTGAAACACGGGAAAAACCGCGCCGGAACCCTCGACAGCAAAAAAGACACTTGGCCGCAACTTCACTCAGGCCGCCAAACTGTAACTTATAGCGAAGCCCCCACTACCCTTTTGGGAGAAGACCTTCTTTAAGCGCCTTGGCTACAGCGCCGGTCATGGTGTTGACGTGGAGCTTGGAGTAGATACCCCGAATATGCTTGTCCACCGTGTGAAAACTGAGATCGAGCTGGTCGGCAATCTCTTTCTTGGTGAGACCTTCCACCATTTGCTCGAGTACTTCCTTTTCCCGCTCGGTCAGGCCATAATCACGACTCTGAGGAGCCAGGTCACTGAACATATCCAGGACTCGCCGGGCGATCAGTGCGTTGATCGGAGCACCACCACCCAGAATCTCGCGAATTGCATCCGGGATTTCACCCATGCTGGAGGTTTTCAGCAGATAACCGGAAGCACCGGCACAAATAGCGTTAAAGACCTTCTCGTTGTCATCAAAGACAGAGAAAACAAGGATTTCGATCTTCGGGAGAGCTGTCTTGATCCGTCGAATCCCTTCAATACCGCTCATACCGGGCAAGCCAATATCGAAAAGCATCAGGTCGGGACGTTCTCCGGCGACAAGAGCCTCGATGGCCTCTTCACACCGCTCGAACTGATGGACACACTTCATGTCCTTCTGGCGATCCAGCACCCGTGCCACGGTGCGTCGTAGCGTTTCGTTATCTTCGACGACCCACACTTTGGTAGGTGCCTTTGGGGCGTCTTCGGTCTCTGCTTCCTCGCTCATGATGAAAATCGTAAAAAATAACTTGGTGGGTTTGACGCATTTTGCATCTGAATTTTCGCCCTGATCAAGGCATGGGGACACTCAAACTAACTCGGGTCCCCTCCTTCAAAGCGCTGCGAACCTTGAGATTTGCTGTAATTGCCTGCGCTCTCATGCGGAGGTTACGCAATCCGTTTCCTTCGCGGAACTCCTGATCCAGATTGTTGAAGCCCTTCCCATCGTCCGCAATCGACATTTCGAGGCGGTTTCTGCGGCAATCGATTAGGATAGCTACATTCTCCGCTTCCGCGTGCCTAACGATGTTGTTGAGGACCTCTTTGTAGATCAGGAAAAGATCACGCTTGAACTCAAGGGGCAAACGCATGTCGGTGCTTTCGCCACGAACTTTTAGGGTGTATTCATGCGCCCGCAACAGCTTCGATGCAGTCTCGCGGAAACGGGTCAACATCTGCTGCCAGGTTTCTTCTCCCGGCCGAATCAGCCAAACGATATCACGCATCGATTCGATGGTCTTGTCAGCGGTGGATTTGATCTCGGTGAGTTCTTCAATAACAAGGTCCGGCTCATCGGTTTCGGTTTTCCCCAACTCGGCCAGCAGTGCAATACTACTCAAGTTGCTGCCAATATCATCATGCAGGTCACTCGCAATTCTCTGCCGCAGGTCCTCGAGGTCCTTGCGCCGTTTCACTCGTCCGCGGGAAAGAGCTATCAGCACGAACCCAAAGATACCTGCCACGCCACTTGCGACAGCGGTGACACCCCTCGTCACGGTGCGATCCACAAGGTCAAGTCGTCGTGATTCCAGGTCCAACCAGCGGCGCACCAGGCTTGAGCGCTTGCTGATGTTGGAAAGCCATTCCTCGTTTGAAATCAGGTTACTGCGGCTGCTGAATCCGTCTACGAGGAACTCGGCAGCCCACTCATCCGACTTCTCCTCGTGCAGTGCACTTACCGGTTTGCCCAGCGCAACATTCTCCGTTCCAGAAAATACAATCAGCTCAGACAGATCGAACTTGATCTCAGAGGCCTTCTCCGACCCCTGCACGGTCACCCTGACATACCGCCCATAAGCATCCCGCGATGTCAGGATAAGAGGATTTTCACCAATCCTGCTGATTTGTGAGGGATTAAATCGGCCGATGGTCTCCGCCGCTTTCATGTCCGGCGACTCTGATACCTGGACCTGCATCGGATAAGGAAACCGCACGGTCGGATCTGGGATCGCTGCCATTGAATCCGCGAGGATGATCTGAATTTCATCAACTTTGAGGCTCTCACCCAAGTCCACCTGCACCCAGCTCGATTTGGCGGGCTTTCTCGAGCGCGCCCGAAAACCAAAATTCGGGCTCTCTTCCAACCCTCGCGGTATACCTAACGTAGTAATGCCGTCGCAAACGAACCTTCGTGCCCATTGATCGGGACGAGAATCAAATTCATCCAGTGCTTTCACCGTCTTTCCAACGGCGAGATTTCGCCCACTTTTCATTACCATTACCTCGCTAAGAGCAAACACTTCCCGCTCATTGCCGGGTGCCCGCCACAGCCCTGTAGCGGAAATCCTGATATAACGGCCGGTAAACCCGCCCACCTCACGGAAAAACGGCGATCGCTGCACGGCACCCGGATCTTCAGAACGGCTCGCCACCATGGTTTCATAATTACGAAATTCCTCTTCGTTGGAGATATCAACGCGGAAGCTTCGCGGAAAGCCGTAGCCAAACACGCGCTCATCTTCAAATTCACCCGTCACCGGAAACAATGCTATCGCATCAGGGGAGACCGCCTCTTCCATGTCTATCTGGATCCACTTCGGGCGCTTCTTTAAATCACCCGAGTGAAAACCAAACGCTGTTACCCTCTGAGTTTCCCGAGTGGCAGACGGCAACCGCTCAAGCTGCTCGATGATGCCGCTTTGTGCTTCCTCAAGATCCCGCAGATCCCGATTAAAGAGGCGCGCCATCCGGTCGGCACTGGTCTGGCGAGGATTCACTACCGGATCAGCCAGGTCGGAAGGCAAGATCTCAGGAAGATCACGGGAAGAGCCGGTTTGCCCGTCGACTTCGGGAAAAGGTGACAATTGAGCCTGAACAACATCTCCGATGGTTAGTCCGAAAACGATCAACTGGATCCCGAGGATTCTGGTTATTGGTAAGTTCAATGAGGAAAACTTGTCATGCTCAATGAATACCGTTCGCACAGTCTTATCCAGTTTTTAACGACTAAAAATCGCGCAATTCAGGTCTACCCTTCATTGGCGCTAGCAGCCATCTATATTCATCAACTCTAACAAAAATAACATAGTTGTTCGCGTTGACTGCCT
>PKCI01000191.1 GCA_002862135.1 Verrucomicrobiota bacterium
GACATCGTGGCTCTTGTGGGTCTCAAGAACGTTCAAACTGGTCACACTCTCTGCGACCCGAAGAATCCTGCGACTCTCGAGCCCATGGTTTTCCCCGATCCGGTGATTTCCGTAGCTGTTTCTCCGAAGGATAAAAGCGCCTCCGAAAAGCTGGGTGATGCCATTGCAAAAATGGTTCGCGAAGACCCCTCTTTCCACGTTGAGTCTGATACGGAAACCGGTGAGACCATTCTCAAGGGGATGGGTGAGCTTCACCTCGACATTAAGGTCGACATTCTCAAGCGTACGCACGGTGTCGAAGTTGACGTGGGTGCCCCCCAGGTGGCCTACCGTGAGACAATCACTCAGACCGTCGAAGATTCCTACACTCACAAGAAGCAGTCTGGTGGTTCCGGTCAATTTGGTAAGATCGACTACATCATCGAGCCTCTTGAGGCCGGTGGCGAAGGCTTCGAATTCGAATCCAAGGTTGTCGGTGGTAACGTGCCGAAGGAATACTGGCCAGCCATTGAGAAAGGCTTCAAACTGTCCAAAGACAGAGGTGTGCTGGCAGGTTTTCCCATGCTCGATTTCAAAGTGACCCTGATCGACGGTGGATTCCACGCTGTTGACTCCTCCGCGGTTGCTTTCGAAATCGCTGCAAAGTCTGCTTATCGTCAATCTATCCCGAAGGCGGGACCGCAGCTACTTGAGCCTATCATGAAAATCGATGTCTTTACTCCTGAAGACCACGTCGGTGATGTGATCGGTGACCTCAATCGCCGCCGCGGGATGATCAAAACTCAGGACACCACCCCGACAGGTGTTCGCGTGAAAGCCGACGCTCCCCTGAGTGAGATGTTCGGTTACATCGGTGACCTTCGAACGATGACCTCCGGTCGCGGTCAATTCTCTATGGAGTTCTCACACTACGCTCCGTGCCCGAAGAACGTATCCGAAGAAATCATCTCCAAGGCGAACGAAGACAAATAAACGCCTTTACCGAAACAGTAAAAGAAGGCCGGGCGGAAACGTCCGGCTTTTTTGTTTAGCGACGACGTGACGGGATGCCTAGCGTTTTACACCTGTTTGCAAAGCTCAATGATCACGAACCACTTCATGAGAAGCTGCACTGCCACGCAGCAGGTAATCAATCTGCCATCACCCGCCAGAAAACGAAAGACGGCGCGGATTGAAATCGGCGCCGTCATTTTAATCCAACGACAAAGATAGAATTGTTGACTTAAGCAACGACAGACTGTTCGAGCACATCGAGGCGAGGATGGGACCAGCTCATTGCCTGGTTGTCTTCTTCGCTCTCCTGGCCCACAAAGGCAGTGAGACGAGCATTCCCGTCCATGGAGAAAGCTGGGTAGAGAAAAATTTCCCCGTGAATGCGAACAGTGCAAACGAAGTTTTTTCCGAAACGGTGGATAGTCAGATCACAGGGAACCGGAACACCCGGATTGAGAGGCGACTTGGAAAGATATCCGATGACGCCCCCATGGTTAGTCACATCGCAAACTTCACCCGTGGCCGGATAAATCGCTACGGTGATACCCCGCTTCATACTCTCATCGAGGATACCAACGACAACGCGGCGGGTCACGCGGGAGGGCTCGAGATCGACTTTGAAGCTCACTTCGGCCTTCGGATTGCCGACCGCAGGGGTCTGTCCGAGTTCTTCCAACTGGAACTGCTCAAGGTCAGGGATCAAGGTATTCATGATTTGCAATGGTGATGGGGCGGTAATTTTAAGCGGTTCAGCACTTAGACAGTTAATGATTCTTAGTTATTTTAAAATTTTACGACTCCAGCTACGAATAATCAAACAATTTATTGAAATTATTGTAAATATTTAAATTATCTAAGTTTTTCCCTTGTTTCTGTGGGCTCGAATTGATTTTGGCTTACGAAAAACCCGCCTTGGAGGGTAATTCTCGTTACAAGGCGTAAATTCTGATTACCCTGCTTTCTGACCCGTTTTATGGACGATCTTTTCATAGATAAGGGAGCGGAAACGGCCTCACCAGCCCCTTCCGGCCTCCAAAAGCTCTCCCCTACCATGCCTCTCGCTTCAAGGATGCGTCCGCGGGTGCTCGAGGAATACATTGGCCAGGAACACATCCTCGGCGACGGCAGGCTCTTGCGCAGGGCGATCGAAGCGGACCGTTTCACTTCTCTCATCTTCTACGGACCTCCCGGCGTTGGAAAAACCAGTCTGGCTGAACTGATCGCCCAGCGGACGGTATCGCGATTCATTAACCTGTCCGGCGTAGAGAGCAACGTCGCTGAGATCCGCAAGGCTGTCGAAGCGGCCCGGCAGTTTCAACGGACCCGTGGAGAAGTGACCACCCTTTTTGTCGACGAGATCCATCGCTTCAATAAATCGCAGCAGGATGTTCTTCTTCCCCACATCGAACGCGGCACGGTTCGCTTCATCGGTGCAACGACACACAATCCTTATTTCTACGTCAACAGCCCACTCACTTCACGCAGTCAGGTTTTCCAACTGGAACCTCTCACCGAAGATGATCTGGGAGCAATCCTGCGCTCCGCGGTCGAAGACCCGGAGCGCGGATTCGGAAAGAAGGCTCTCAATCTGCGTGACGATGCCGCCGCCCATCTAATCCGCATGTGTGACGGTGATGCCCGCAAGCTACTAACCTCTCTTGAACTGGCCGTCCTCACTACCGAACCAGACGAAGACACTGGAGAGATCTCGATCGACCTCGCGGCCGCGGAAGACTCCATCCAACGTAAAACCGTGGTCTATGATGCCGACGGAGACGGTCATTACGACACAGTCTCTGCCTTTATCAAATCCATGCGCGGCTGTGACCCGGACGCGACCCTCTACTGGCTCGCCAAGATGCTTTACGCCGGCGAGGACATTCGATTTATAGCCCGACGTATTGTCATCGCCGCCAGCGAAGACGTTGGCATGGCGGACAGCAATGCCCTTCGCGTCGCCGTTGCCGCGCAGCAGGCGGTTGAGTTTATTGGCATGCCCGAAGCACGCATCCCCCTCGCTCACGCGGCCGTTTATCTGGCTACAGCTCCCAAGAGCAACCGGGCCTACGCCGGGATTAACGCAGCGATGAAGGATATTGCTGAAGGTCGCAGTCTCGCCGTCCCTCCTCATCTTCGCACCAAGACGAGGAAGAAACTCGGCGTCGAGGGTGGCGCTGTTGAGAATGACGAAACCGCCTATCTCTGCGGCCACGACTACGAAGATGGCTATGTTCCCCAAGCTTATCTACCTGAAGGACGCGTTTACTACGAACCCTCGAGCAATGGTCTTGAGCAGCGCGTCGCGCAACGGCTGAATCACTGGCACAAGCAGTTTGAGGAAAACAATCCGCCTGCCAAAAAAAACTCTACCGAGGACGAATCCTAGCGGAATTCGCGTTCAAAGTAATCGAGATAGCGCGTGATGCGATCATTTCGCCTCGGAGGCGGCTTCTCTTCGAGTTTCCGTCGCATCTCTGAATATTCATCGAAAGCTTTACTGCGTTCGGGAGCACGGGTCGCTTCGAAGAAATTAAGATAGTCGGACGTCTGAACCATAGTATTACGAATCTTTCCTCTCAATTCCTGAAGATCGGCCAACTCTGCATCAACCCCCTCGATCTTGTTATTGGCGACCTTTTGAATGACCACGCAGTAACGGTCAATCACTGGCCGGTAGAGAGGAAAGCCAGTTCGCTTGAGAGCCTGCAACTGGATGTAGCAACGGTCCAGTTTTTCAGCAGCTCCATCACGCTCCATGAATTCAGCGAAGTTTCCCAACGATCCTTGCCAACCTGCATCAGCCGGGGCCTGTTTCGGCTTTTTCTGCAACCTATTGAAAAAGCCTGACTTCGTATTTTCCGCAACCAACGCATCCTGTGGTCGCCAGCGCAACCTGAGAGCTTCATTCAGCCAGTGCTCTGTTTCATCCCACTCCATGAACTCGAAACTCTGCTGCTGGCCGAAATTGGCAACCTGGAGAGCCCACCACTTCTCCATTCCCTCATCCATTTCCCTGAAAGCAGGAAAATGCTGACGCAGCAGAGGTGCCATTGCTCTCCTCCCGCTACCGGGCAGGTCGCCTAACAGAGCCCTTAAAGCGTGATCGCCATCGGGCTGATCGATCAAGGCCGCCACCATCGCTCCGGCAGAACTGCGGAAGATGGTATAGCTGACGGGATCAAGAGAAGCTGGAGCCGTCACTTCAAAGAGCTCGCCCGGCTTCAACATCTGACCGCTTTTGAGAATGCCTTCGAAGAACGCACTGGGTCGCCCGCCGTCGCGATGCTCCATGTAGAGGTCGAAACCGTGAACCAGCCATTCCGGAACTTCGAGATCCTTGCCCTCAAGAAGTGACGGATTTTTTCCGTAAGGAGCCAGCATCAGGTCAGCCAGCAGGGCCTGAATAACGGCCAGGCGAAACCGGCGCTCAGTGAACTCATCGTGCAAACGAACTGAGATCTTCGCGACGACTCGATTGTCTGCGCGAAGCTCGAGGGAAGTGATCACATCCTCGCCGATGTAGACATCGCGAGCATCTCCCCACAGCTCAAGTGCGATCGGAATGGTCCAGCCCCCCCTGACGATAGGACCGTTGGGCCGGATCCGGTAAACCGAGGAACGGAATGAATCCCTGATGTCGTTGGCAAACGTGCTGAACATGACCCGGGCCTTGGGATTCTGTCCAAAAGCCCGGATCTGGTATGACTCGCCCCATTCGGTGGCGCGCCCCACATCGTCGACAGAGGAGCGGGCAGTTTGCAGCCCCGCTGAAGTCCCGCCCTCACCGGGGGCATTTTGGGCAAGAGCGCCCGAAACACAAAGGAACCCCGTGGCCAGACCAGCCACGAAACCCCAAATCCGACATGCTGGAAGCATCCACTGCATTGGTCGAACTTAGCAAAACCGATTCCTTCGCGCAACCCGCCTGCGTTCCTTCCGACCGGGCTCAAAAAAAAGGCCGGGCATCT
>PKCI01000037.1 GCA_002862135.1 Verrucomicrobiota bacterium
GCCACCGCAACCCCATCAATCTTGGGCTCGATAACGACCTCGATCTGATTAATTCCGAGCAGGCGCTGGAGGCGCTCGTAGAAATCGGTCAATTCCTCTTCGGAAAAGACATCATCGATACTGAGCATCTGCAGGAAATGCTCCCGCTGTTCAAATCCGTCGATCGGTTCGCCACCAACCCGCCTAGTTGGAGAGTTTGGCGAAGCCAGTTCTGGAAACCGCGCCTCAAGGATTTCGAGGTTGCGGAACATCTCGTCGTAGTCGCGATCCGAGATGTCGGGATTCCCATCGACGTAATACAGGCGGTTGTGACGTTCCAGCTCATGGGAGAGTCGGGACACTTCTTCGCGCGCTTCCTCCAGCGTCATCTTCTTTCTACGGCTGCCCCTAGACCCTAGTCGTCCTGGCGGGAAATCTCGTCTTCGAGACGCTCACTGAGCCACTGCTTGATCATGCTTTGATAGTTCAGGTATCGCCGGCGGGCCAGTCGCTTGATCCTGCTCAACATCTGCGGATCAAATCGCAAGGTGATCGTGGTCGATTCTCTGACGTTCTGACGATGCAGCGACGCATTCATGAGCCTGGCGTCGAGCGAATGCTTAGCCCAGAAGGCCGCTTCGGCGGCTTCGTCTTCAAATTCAGGGATTTCACTCCAATTCTGGATTGTCTTCACTTTTCAAAAAGGGTTCGGGTCTTTTCAGGATTAAAGCCACTCGGCATTCTTGCGTTCATAAAAGGACGACTCGTCATCGGTCATGTCCCGACAGAAAATGACGCGGTAGTTTTTACCATCGGTCCAGAATGCGGAGAAGAGATAGCGGTTAGCTAGAGTTTTCCCGAGAGCAAAGTAGCGGGATTCTCCGTCGCTGGAATCGGTTTCCGGCAGTAACCGGATTGAAAAAGGATCTTCGAATGCCTCTTCCACCTCCCTTGGTGTTATTTTTTTGAGGTCGAAGTGGCAGTCAATCCAGTCAAATTCCATGTCATCACTGAGGGAGTCGCAGGCATTCTGTCCTCGAACGCTCCCTTTAAATTCAAGCTAGGGGGATCAGCGAAGGAAATCAATTCTCGAAATCTTCCGTTTCCGCGCCCCACCCCGATGAAACAAGAATTCCCATAAGTTTCAATTTTATTTATCGCTAATTCATGTTTAATAAACAGTGGTGAAGGCGCTCCCCCAAATTCTGTTTGCCTTAGCAGTCCTAGCAACCGGCTGCCAGGTAAAGCCCTCCGCTCCACCTCCGCAAAAAGCGGATGTTGAAACCGTTGAAATCAATCTCAGCGGTTTTCACGGGCGCCCGGAAGCTACGGCCGTCGTTAGCGGCAGACTTACAAGCAGTGCCGCGCAACTGGCAGATGCTGAGCAGACCCGCGAAGGCAATATCATCTACGTCGCCGTCATGGAGCAGACCCCCCGCGGCGCGGCCCTCCTTCCGATCCTAACCATGTCGCCCCGGTATCAGACCCTGATCCAACTTGATCTTCTCGGGCTCACTCCGGGAACCTACACTGTCTCGGTGAACGACGTTCTAGCAGAGCTCGAAATCCCCTCCATCCAAGCCACAACTTCCAATGGAAACATCGCATCGACCAACCCCGATACAAGCGAACTGACCAATGCACTCATTCCCATTGAGGATACCCCGTATGGTCGCCCCGTCGCGACGACGCCGTAGTCAAAGCGATCCGGCGAAATTCAAAGGTTTTCGTGCAAGACAAGCGGGCATCACACGTCAATAGTGGAGAAAATTAATTCACCAACCATGCCCATGAAATTCCTCGTCCCTGCTACTCTTGCCCTTCTAGCCATTGGCCTGCTCCCCTCGACTGCCCTTTCTGAATCAGCCGTCGAAATTGCCAAAAAGCATGATTTGGAAAAGATCGCAGCCCTGAACACCTATCTTGAGGCCAACCCCGAAGCGGAAGACCGGGACATGGCACTGAACATTCTTGTCGACGCTAACATGTCAATGGGCGAATTCACTCCTGTCCCCGACCTCCTGACACAGCGCTACGAGCTTCAGGAGAAAGGGCCCGACGCCAATCTGCAGTTAATTGTGGCGCAGATCGTTCGTCCGTTCATCGAGTCATCTATTGTTTCTAATCAGCGCGACAAGGCAAAAGCCTTCGTCGCCAAGATAAAGAGTGACTTCGCTGCGAATCCCCAGTCACCGCAGCTGAATCAGTTCATCGACCAACTAGCCTCTGACCTTTACCTCCCCGGGGTCGGCGATACCATGGAGTTTGCTTTCACCGATCTGGGAGGAAGCGAAGTCGACCTCGCCAAGATGAAGGATAAGGTCATCCTGATCGACTTCTGGGCGACCTGGTGTGGACCGTGCATCGCCGAGATGCCCAACGTCATCGAGACTTACAACAAGCATAAAGAAGCTGGTTTTGATGTCATCGGTATTTCGCTCGACGAAGACAAGGCCGCCCTCGAGCAGTTCATTAAGAGCAACGAAATGCTCTGGCCTCAATATTTTGACGGTAAAGGCTGGGCCAACGAACTCGCTCAACGCTTCGGAATTGGCAGCATCCCCGCCACTTTTCTGATCGGCAAAGACGGTAAGGTGGTGGCTTCCAACCTCCGCGGCGAAGCTCTAGAGGAAGCGGTCACAAAGGCCCTCGCCGGCGAGTAAATCCGCTGAAGCCAAGTTTCGACCTTCTCAGCCGCTCCGCAGCTGAGAAATTGCTATGATTTCCGGTTTCGCCTTCGCTGAATGCTGCGATAATGCCGCCGTTTCATGAGTCAGGAGAATCGCATCGATCAACGCTTCGCAGCCCTTAAGGAAGAGGGGAAAGCTGCCTTTGTTGCTTACATTTGCGCTGGCGATCCGAATATGGACCGCTCTCTTGAGATCATGCACGGACTGGAGCGAGCCGGTGCTGATATCATCGAGCTCGGGATTCCTTTCTCTGACCCGATGGCCGACGGAATCGTCAACCAGATGGCGGCCCACCGTGCCCTTGAGGCAGGCGGTAATACCCGGGGCGTCCTTGACCTGGTTCGCCATTTCCGGGAAAGCTCAGAAGTTCCTATCGTCCTCTTCACCTACCTCAATCCGGTATACACCTACGGCTTCGAAGCGTTTCACCGTGACGCGGCCGAGGCGGGAGCCGACGGGGTCCTCCTACTTGATCTTCCGCCGGACGAGGTTTCCCTCAATGAAGAGCTCCAGGAACTCGATTCGCTGAAGCATATCCGTCTGATCGCTCCCACCACGCCGGCCGACCGCATTCCAAAACTCGCGGGCAGCAGCGAGGGCTTCATATACTATGTGTCTCGCGAGGGCGTCACAGGTGCCCAGCAAAGCTTGGCCGAGGGAATTGCCGAGAATGTGGCCGCAATTCAAGAGCATGCTTCCGTGCCTGTCGTCGTTGGTTTCGGAATCTCCACGCCTGAGCAATCTGCCGAAGTCGCACGTTCCGCCGAAGGTGTTGTAGTCGGCAGCGCCATTGTCCGCCAAATCGAGGCAAACGGAGACTCCCACGACGTCGCGGCGAATGTCGAAGGCTTCGTCAAACCGCTTGTGGACGGTGCCAAGTCGGTCTAACCTCATCAGAGGCCCCGTCTTATTTAATCCGATGCTCAAATTCACCAAAATGAACGGTGCGGGTAACGATTTTGTCGTGGTTGACAATCGTGACAACTCACTGTCCCTCAACAAGAAGCAGATCGCACGCATCTGCCAGCGCCAGCGTGGCGTGGGTGCTGATGGCTTCCTCGCCGTCGAGCCTTCCGAGAACGGTGCCGACTTTCGCATGCGCTATTACAATGCGGACGGAGGTGAAGCCGAAATGTGCGGCAACGGAGCCCGCTGCTTTGCCCGTTTCGTGAACCAGTTGGAAGGCAATTCTCTGATTGAAACCACGTTTGAAACTATCGCCGGAGTCATCAGAGGCGAATTTATCGATGATGAGGTTCGAATCGAGCTCAGTAAGCCCTTTGATTTCGCGCTGAACGAAACCCTCAAAATCAACGGGCAGGAAACGTCCGTCCATTCGGTGAACACTGGCGTCCCACACGCTGCTATCTTTGTTGACGACCTCGACGCCGTCGATATTCGGGCTATGGGAGCGGCCACGCGCTTTCATGAACACTTCGCTCCCGCTGGAACCAATGTAAATTTCATCGAAGTCACCGCACCCGGGTCGATCCGCATACGCACCTATGAACGCGGAGTCGAAAATGAGACCCTTGCCTGCGGCACGGGAATGGTCGCCTGCTCGATCATTCATCATGAAATCTCAGATGTGCCCTCACCGATTCGAGTGAAAGTCGCTGGTGGCGATACTCTCGAAGTGGGATTTGATCACGTTGGTGACGAAGCCTACGAAAACGTGACCTTGTTAGGTCCCGCCGACTTTACGTTTGAAGGCATATTGGAAACTATTTGATTTTACCTCCCCGTTCCATGTTCTCAGGAGCCCACACCGCACTCGTCACCCCGTTCGCCGATCACGGGATCATTGATACCGACGCCTTCCGCAATCTGATCGACAAACAGTTCGATAACGGAATCAGCGGTATTGTACCCGTGGGCACTACCGGTGAATCCGCTACCCTTTCCGTAGAGGAACACCACCGCGTCATCGAAATCGCGGTGAAACAGGCTAACAAGCGTGGTCTCGTCATTGCAGGCACCGGTTCTAATTCGACCCGCGAAGCCGTGGAAATGACCCAGTCGGCAGAACTGGCCGGCGCCGACGCCGCCCTGCTCGTCACGCCCTACTACAATAAGCCTTCGCAGGAAGGTCTCTTTCAGCACTACAAGGCGATTGCCCAGTCCACTGAGCTTACCTTGATGCTCTACTCCATTCCCGGACGATGCCACATCGAAATCGAAATCGACACCGCCGTCCGTCTCGCTGAAGCCTGCCCGAATATCAAAGCAATCAAGGAAGCCGGAGGCGTCACGGAACGCGTCCG
>PKCI01000045.1 GCA_002862135.1 Verrucomicrobiota bacterium
TGCATGGAGTGATTGATCAGGGTCACGTTGGCACTGACCTTGGTCTGGTGGCCCGCAGTCTTCGGATTCTCGGTATCGATAAGCAACTGCCAATTGCAGACAGGTTCCTCGGGAAAATAAAATTTCACCGCTTCCGACCTGGCGTTGAAGAAAAAGAGCAGTGACTTCTGAGAATCCGTCCTGTGGATCAGCATGGCGAAAGCGCCAGCCTTCGTCGTGTTCCAGTCGGCCTTTTTCTTGATGATTCCGTCAGGACGCATCCAGCAGATATCGGGGAGGCCGTTGTTGGGGCAGACCGTTCCAGTGAAGAAGGTATCCCGGCGCAGAGAGTTGTTCTCACGACGAAGAGCGGTGAGCCGTTGCACAAACTCACGGAGGTCAGCCGCCTCTTCGGAGTCGTTCCAGTCGATCCAGCTCAGTTCGTTGTCCTGGCAATAGGTGTTGTTGTTGCCATGCTGGGTGCGCAGGCGCTCGTCACCAAAGAGAAGAAAGGGGACACCCTGTGAGCAAATCATGGTGGTGAGAAAGTTGCGCACCTGCCGGACTCTAAGCTCGATAATGTCCGTGTCATCGGTGGGGCCTTCAGCGCCGTGATTGCAGGAGAGGTTGTGGGAGTCGCCGTCGCGGTTGTTCTCGCCGTTGGCGAGGTTGTGCTTGTGGTTGTAGCTGACGAGATCTTTCAGCGTGAAACCATCATGCGACGTGATCATATTGATGCTCGAATCCGGTCCGCGATGATTGTGGGCAAAGATGCTCTCGCTCCCGGTGATGCGGGCGGCAAATTCTCCCAGCACAATGTCGCCTCGCCAGAAGCGGCGCACGGTGTCGCGAAATTTTCCGTTCAGTTCACACCAGTTGGCGGGGAAATTCCCAATCTGGTATCCGCCGGGACCGAGGTCCCACGGCTCGGCTATGAGCTTGGTGCAGCAGAGCACAGGGTCCTGGTTGACGGCCTGGAAGAAAGCGGCCCGCCGCTTGAAGGAGTCAGGCGAGCGTCCCATTTCTACAGCGAGATCGAAGCGGAATCCGTCCACGTGCATTTCCGTGACCCAGTAACGCAAGCTGTCCATCACTGTCTGCAGGGTGCGGGGATGGGAAACATCCACTGAGTTGCCGCAGCCGGTGTAGTCGCGGTAGTTCCCTGGTGAGCGGGGTTCAGTGTGATAGCTGTAGAGATTGTTGTAGCCGCGGAAGAGACAGGTGGGCCCGTCTCTACCGGCTTCACCGGTGTGGTTGTAAACTACGTCGATGATGACTTCGATGCCGGCGAGGTGCAGGGCTTTAACCATGTTCCGAAACTCAGTCACGGGGTCGCCCCCGGCGGCGTAGCGGGCCTCCGGAGCAAAGAATCCGATCGTGTTGTATCCCCAGTAATTGATGAGACCTCTTTCGAGCAGGAACGAGTCGTCGAGATGCTGGTGCACCGGTAACAGTTGCACCGCAGTGATGCCGGTTTCCTTGAAATAGTTAATGCTGGCAGGGTGGGCGAGCCCGGCATAGGTGCCGCGAATTTCTTCCGGAACGGCGGGATTGAGTTTTGAAGCGCCCTTCACGTGCATCTCGGAGATGACAGTTTCCGCCATGGGAGTGCCGAGCGGGGCGTCACCTTCCCAGTCGTAATAGTCGATCCCGGGGACGACGGCGCGAGGGGCATGCATGCCGCTGTCGCTCGCGGAGAGTTCTCCATTGCGGGCCGCGCCTCTCATGGACGGCACATACCGCGAGGGGCCGTCGAAGCATTTCGCGTAAGGATCGATCAGCAGCTTGTTGGCATTGAAGTAGTAGCCCGCTTCAGGATCCCAGGTGCCATCGACACGGTAGCCATAGGTGCTGCCGGCAGGGATACCGCTCACGGCGATGTGATTGACGTCGCGGGTTGAAGCGGTCAGGGGAATGCGGTGGGTTTCCTGCCAGGGTTTTTCCAGTTCGGTGAACAAGCAGAGCGTGACAGTGGTGCCGTATTGGGAGGCGACGGCAAAATTAACGGTGTTGTTGTCCAGCGCCGTGGCCCCCAGCGGAAAGGCTGAACCGGACGAAGTCTGGAATTCCGATGTTGTAGAAGCGCTCAAAGTGCTGTGATCACGGGAGAAGAACTGGCAAAATACCCAGTATCAGGATTCACGCCAGTTCCAAGGCAATCGCTTCTAAAATTCGGGAGTTTTACCGAAAAATCCCAAAACGCCAAGGCTCACCTGCTGCTTTGAAGCGCAGCGGAAAAGCAGTCAGGTGGAGCGCCTTGTTAGGCAATCACCTTTTGACAAATACACATTCTCCCCCTGTTTCCATTCAATATCAAAGCCGTTTGAGCCACAATAAAAGCTGCGATTACATCCTTCTTTATTGCGCTCATGAAGCTCAATAATGATTGAGTCAACTTTTTCAATCCAAGATGACGTATCGCCAAACACCTCTTTCTCCGCTCCTTCGATATCAATTTTTAGAATATCAATCTTTTCTAGATTGTAATCCTGCATTATTTTGTCAACGGTCATCGCAGGCACTGAGTGGCAATGCTTGGCTGTAAGAGATTTTGAAGAATCATTCTTCTCGGTCATGAACCCCCACTTCCCAAGGCCGGGGTCAACTAGGTTGATTGCTTCGTTTTTATCCCATAGTGCAGCTTGAACAGGGACGATATTCGGATATTGAGCGGTATTTATTTTAAGAAGCTCAAAATTGCTTTGCTCTGGTTCTAGAGCAACAATTCTTGCGCCCGGATATTTGTTTGCAAAGTAAATTGAGGTTAACCCTATATTTGCTCCGGCATCGATAATGACTCCTGGTTGTGTTTTTACCAAGAAATCATATTCTTGCTTAATAAACACTTGGTAATATGTAGGTATGTCCGATGAGGATATCCGTAGCCGGATTGGATACTTACAATCTTGCCGGACAATTTTAAGATAAACTGTGGAGTTCGTGACTTTAGCTCCTATCACTTTTAGGAGGCCACTAAACCCTGCAATGCTGAGATACTTTCTTATGCTACGAATCATGGTTTCTCCTGCTTGTTATTGATTCCCAACGTCAAACAGCACCCACATCTGACGGAGTGCGACCGTGGGAAGCGGGAAGGCTTTTAAGATTCATAGCAATGGAGCGGGGCTATCACGAGGTAAAGCGCGGCGCCGAAGAGTCTGATTGTTTTGGAAGGAAAGGATCGCATTAGTCAGTATCAGGATTAACGCCAGTTCCAAGGCAATCGCCTCTAAAATTCGGGAGTTTTACCGAAAAATCCCCAAAAACGTTGAAAGCCTCTCACACCTGCCCGGGGGCGGGGCTTTGATTCTGGGTTGAGGTTGAATGGTCATAGCGGCTTGAACTCGCGGCGGGGCAGGTGTTGAGGGCGATGGCTTGTCCTGCAAATCGCACTTCTGGCGGTCGAAGCCAATCCATGCTCGGTCCTACTCAAAGGCCCACTTTACGTTCGATCGCAAAACATACACTTTGACGTGCGGCCGAAGGTCTCTCGTCAGGCCGGGCTTGCAGGAGAACATGATCTGCTCGGGAAAAGACTCCTTTACTACATATTGAAGGCGATCCTGCCCAGAACCCCTCCAAGCGAAAAGAAGAACAATCTGCTTCTCGAAATCAACCGTCTTGGAGATCGCGGCAAGTTCTTCACCATCAAAATACTTGGCTCCACTTTTTAATGACTTCAGAACGACCGGTGTCGTTCTGGACGCATCCGTGAACCCAGCTTCCTCAACACGTAGATCCTTCAGCTCCGTGATTGGCTCATGATTTGCAGGAGCCGCGAACAGCCCGCCCACTATTGTTAAAAAGGCAACGACGGCTATCAAAAGTGATTTCATCATGGTTGGGACACTTCAGGTTGATTATTCTTAGAATCTTCTGCAGAACGTCAGAGGTGGGGCAGCGGTATCTGGGGTAGCACTTTCACCAACAGAGTAGACTCTCAAGCTATCAAAATAAGCAGAAAAAACACAGCCAATGGCTACCGCTTGGTGTGTCACGATTTGATAGGCCTTCCTATAGCCCTGACGGCAAGCCAGGCAGGTGGAATTACGAGAGCCCAACATGGAATCAAAACATCACAACCATTCCATGGGATGGAGGAGAGATAGACTCTCGGGCTCAGATCTTCACGCCTAATGTCAATATTTTTTGAATCATATTCCCACACCAGGTCTGGCCGAGCCTTTACTTGGGTGTATCTCGGAATGACATATCCCCATCTGGCTTGAAATGTGAATACTCCTATCTCTGAGCTTAAGCGAAGATAAATCCGGTAGTAGTAAGAATGCACCCAAAATGTGACAACGATAGCAGGTGGAATGATGTAAGTTATCTTTCTCAGCTTTGTCATTCTTCGGGACCAAACGTCAAGTATGAGGCGCGGCTGACTGGGTGCGTGCGCTCGATGCAGGACAAAGGTTGGAATTGAGATTGATCATTCGAACTCGGGCCGTCCTGCCTCGCGTTCCAGTTCTTCGATCATTCGTTGTAAATATATTCTCCACTTCCCAGTGTTCCCATTAGACAATGTAGCTTCCACAGCTCTTGCGGCGTTGATTGCATCCAAGGTGCGAGCCGTCCTGACTACTCGTAAGCCGTTTGGGTTGTTCTCAGGTTGTCCGAACATAAGGATTTTGAGCAGAACAGTATTTATTCGTAGCACCTCACATAGTGACATTAGGTGATTAATGCTTCGGAAGTATTTACTCCAGGCCCTGACATAGCAGGGGTTTCCAGGGGCTGAATTCCTGTATCACGGAGTCATCAGGACTCTAACGAGAACTGACCTGCTCTCGCTGATATCACTTGCCTATTCAGCTGATGTCGGCGCCAAACAGGGCTCCAAGGCATTCGAAAAACGCAGGATACTTTGGTTTTCTTTAACTGGAGCGCGTGTGCCATTGGTGCTTTCCAAACGCGAAACTGATCAAGTGATCGACGAACTTGAGGCA
>PKCI01000048.1 GCA_002862135.1 Verrucomicrobiota bacterium
AGCCTTTGCGATTCGCCAGGGCCAGTGGAAACTCATCATCCACGGCGACAATCACCGGGAACTCTTCGACCTCGCCAACGACATCGGTGAAACCACGAACGTGATTCAGGAGCACCCCGAGCTCGCCAACACGATGGCAACGCTTCTTCAGAGCTACCTCGATAAGGGCCGATCAACCCCGGGCGAGCCCCAGCCAATCGAGCACACGATCAACTTAGACGAGGTGCGCTATAACAAGACGAAAAAGTGAGCAGGCTGATCCTAAGGATATTAGAGACAGGAGTTTCACTTTCGAGATTCTTGTCTTTGAGGATCCGCCGGTAGAGCTCACCCCACCCACGTTTACGATATTCACGCCACCATCCCTGCGTCAGCTCGGTGTCGATCACAAACGACTCACAAAAGCGCACGAGCAGAGACTTGGGGATATTCTTTCCAAGTGATACCAAGCTTGCTCACCTAATCAGCTAAACTGTGTTTGACGATGACAGAATCGAATCGCTAACTCTCAGCGACTCTGATCAAAGAGCCATTCATGCATTTCCTCGTCGGCGTAGACCCAGCCAGCAATACCATGATCTCCTTCTGGGTATTCAGTGTATTTCACCTCGACGCCCTCATTCTTCAGCGCATCAACAATATCTCTACTTAACGACACGTTCACGGTTGGATCGTTCGCCCCGTGAAACACCCAAAACGGGACGTCCTTAATTGTCGGCGCCATCCTCGGACTTCCGCCGCCCGCCACAGGGACTCCCGCCGCGAACAACTTTGGCTCCATTTCGATGATTCGAAATGTTCCAAAGGCACCCATTGAATAACCGTTCAGGTAGATGCGCTTCTCGTCGACGGGAAGCTCATCGATTAGTTCCCTAACGATCGCAATAACGCCATCAGCCTTCTCTCCGTTCCATCCCATTTGATCTGGATTCTGCGGAGCAATGATAAAGCAGGGCCGCTCCCGGTAATTTGAATCGCTAGAAAATTCCTTTGCCAACCAGGGGACGTCATCTGTCATCACGTCCATGTTCCTGCCATGCAGGTAGACGACCAGTGGGTAGCCACCCCCTTCGGTTCTACGCAGCTTACGATCACCGTATAACCGGTATTTCAGACCATGCCCTTCCGTGCGTTCCCATTCACCCGATATCAAATCGGCAAATTTCTCACCCGCTTCGCGGGGACCACCTGCCGCAATTTCCTTTTCCTTTGTCTGCACCCATTCGCGATCCTCCTCTGAGAGAACGTCAAGACTGATGGTGAAGGTTTTACCATCCTGCTTGCGCCGGATCGTAACGTCACCGTTACGGGAGCTTAAATACTCAGCCTGCAGAGTTCTGGTGCCGTCAGCCGTTTTCCACTCGCGGATGCTCTCAACAGCCTGCGCTACCGGGAGGCTAACCAGTAACAAAATTCCAAATATTAAAATGCATTTATTGAGCGCATCCATTCAGAAATTCTGATGGATCGTAGGGCATTCATCCAGTGAAAACTGCATTAGACTCCCTATTAAGATAGGATCAAAAAATGTATCTTGCGCACGTCCTCACAGAGGCACTCGTCCGAGCGGTGAATCTTTTCGCCCTCTTCGGCTTCGTCGCTCAAGTCTCGTTATGGCTTCCTCGCTGACAACAATGGGATCACCATTGTAGCCGAAGAACTGCAGACAGGTAAGCTGAAGGGCGGAACACCCGGCATAACTGCGATCAAGGGACTTCAAATCGTGAACGGCGGGCAAACGACCGCCTCGATCCCCAAATCATCCAGACGGGCGATATTGTAAAATCCGAATACTGCCCCGAAGCATGGTCAGAATGGGTAGAATCAGGGTATTATTCAAGACTTCTCTTGGATGACCTCCTGTTTGAGGCCGTCAACCAACACGGGGAGCCTTCCTTCAAGGGCGACTAATTTTCTCGGCTCTCTATTTCGCACTCCCATGCGACAAAGAGGGTCCAGACAACCTCTTCAAGTTCATTCTAGTTCTGCGAATCTCGAGCCAAATTTCTCCAACTTTCCTTTCCGCAGTTCCTTTAATATTTTAGGTATCAGGAATGCTTTGGTGTTGGGGCATAGAGCCCACAAATACATGAACATAAAAAACGTTCTGTATTTGGGGGGGAAACAATGTGAAGCTTTCCAACGCTCAACAACCTTTTCTCTGGCTCCGTCATTCTCAATCAAGCTTATCGGGTATTTATATCCGAATGGGTAAATGTCTCATCACCTTAACGTTACCGTTGTCCCCTTTCGATCCTCGAGGACTTCAAATCCAAACCTTGATTCTGATGTTGCTCAGTCAGCTACCTAATTTCGGTTTTACCTGCATCCGTCAGGACCATAACCCAATTCAATCACCGATTGAACTATGATGAATTATTTACTAAATCTAGCGCTAGCCATTGGATGCACGCTCTCTCTCATCGAGTCCGCACCGGCACAGAGACATCAACTTCCGCAGATCGAAGTTGAAAACGTGCGTCGCGTGTTTCACAACGGCGAACACAATGCCTTCACCGATCTAATTCGCTGGAACGGCAAATTCTGGCTAACTTTTCGTTCCTGTCCGGATGGCCACATGGTCTTTCCGACTTCGCGAATCATTGTGCTGGCGAGCGAGGATACGGAATCGTGGGAGATGGTTTGTGAATTTTCCGTCCCGCGTCGCGATACCCGCGACCCCCATTTCCTGGTCTTCCATGATCAGTTGTTTGTTTACACCGGCACCTGGTTTTCAGGAGACGGCGAGCTGCCGCGTGACCAATACGACATCAACAAGCATCTCGGTTTCGGCATAAAAACAACTGACGGGAACACCTGGTCGAAACCCTTTCAGCTAGAGGGAACCTACGGTCATTACATCTGGCGGGCCGCCACCCACGAAGGCAAGGCCTATCTTTGTGCACGGCGAAAACGCGGCTACACCGAATCGGAACTTGGACGTGGCGCTACGGAGGTCATGGAATGCGCCATGCTGGAAAGCGGCGACGGCATCAACTGGCGATTCCGCACTCTTTTCCAAACCACAAAAGGCAACGAAACCGCGTTTCTGTTCCACAAAAACGGCGATCTACTGGCGATCAGCCGCACGCAGGGAAAGGACTCAGCGCTGCTGGTGCAGGCGTCACCGCCTTTTGAGCAAGTTAAGCGTAAAGCGCTGAGCGAATACATTGGCGGCCCGCTTCTCGACCGCTGGGGCGAGGAGTTAATCGTGGGTGGACGTCGCTTTACCGATGCAGGTCCGCGCACGATTCTCTACTGGTTACACGACGGAGCGCTCCACGAAATTGCCAGCCTACCCAGCGGAGGGGACAATTCCTATCCCGGTTTCGTCGAACTCGACGACGGCAGCGGTCTGGTTTCTTGGTATTCCAGTCACGAGAAGGACCCAATGGGTAATGCGATTACCGCGATTTACCTCGCGAATTTGAAGCGGAAAAAATGAAGCAATTTGCACTGCTGCATGGTCTGTCAAGACCAACTAAGTGAGAATAAATGCCAGCATTTACGAGGGCGGTCACTGCGAACCCTTCCGTGCGGTTTGGCCCGGAAAAGTCGAAGCCGGATCGACCAGCGACCAAACCGTCTCAATCACCGACATCTTTGCCACCTGCGCTGACATCGTCGGTGCGCCGCTTCCTGATAATGCCGGTGAGGACAGCGTCAGCTTTCTTAAGTGCCTCACCGGTGAGCAGGAAGGTCCTTTCCGCGAAGCGAGCGTTCAACAGAGCGGGCGCAAAGCCTTTGCGATTCGCCAGGGCCAGTGGAAACTCATCATCCACGAGGACAATCACCGGGAACTCTTCGACCTCGCCAACGACATCGGTGAAACCACGAACGTGATTCAGGAGCACCCCGAGTTCGCCAACACGATGGCAACGCTTCCTCAGAGCTACTTCAACAACGGGCGCTCGACTCGGGGCGAACCACAGCCGCTTGAGCACGAAGTTAACCTGGACGAGGTGCGCTACAGCAAGACGGAGAAGTAGGCGGCCTTATCCCTAGATCGAGCTCGCCGTCGCGCTCGCATCGGCGAAGCGTTCCACTGGCGCACCGGCATCCTGAAGCATGGTGGTCCACAGGTTCGCCAGAGGCGTGTTTTCCTTGGCAGCAAGACGATGCTGTCCATGCTTAAGGCCTTTGAATCCTCCCCCGGTGGGCAGGCAGGGCACGTTGGTGTTGCGGATCAGCGATGAAAGCTAACTGCGAAAGCGAACCGCGTCCCGCTTCTCATACTTCTCCAGCCCATTCCAGAGCGTCACAAACACCTGCTGCCGAAGATCCTCCAGATCCTCGCCCCGAAATCCCATCCGCCTCAGGACTAATCTGACAAAAGGCTCGTAGTAGCTCAAGAGCTCCTCCCAGGCGGGCGACTTCTCATCCCCTCTTGCCCGCAGGATCAAGCTCGGACACGTCAGAAAGCCATCCGGCACATCGTCCTCGCGCTCAGGCACCGGTTTTGGAGAAGAGTCCGTCATCAAAATTCGAGCAGGAGGATACTCTGCACTCCATCCAGCGTGCCAACCACTGGATTCTCCCATGAGAGAAACCGGAGACCACGAGCGTTTTATTGTGCAAAAACCAAGGAAACCGCGGAGAAAATGAAAGCCATCCATCCGCAGTTCAAGTGGACCAATTACCCCAAGGTCGGACACAACACCTGTGGCCCGCGCTAAAGGCAACGGAGTTGTATGTCTGGTTGCCGCAGTAGCAAAGCAAATAGCTAAAACTGCGTCTCCACAACGCCAGCTCAAGGAGCTTCACTTCTTTCGCTTTTTTTTTGCACCCGGTTTGGGATATACCTGTGCCTCCCGTGACCAGGCTCGCCACGTGGCAGCCATCGCCCGGAGTCGCTCAGGTTCGCTCAGGGCGAGATCGCGAAGCTCGGTCCGGTCTTCCTTGAGGTTGTAGA
>PKCI01000215.1 GCA_002862135.1 Verrucomicrobiota bacterium
GTCGACATGTAGGCATACATATCGACACAAAAGCCGTCGAAAGGCAGATATTGATTGCTGGTCCACTCCCACGCTGAGCCAATCATTTGAAGGCAGCCAAAGGGGCTGGCGGATTCAGGAAATGCGGTCACCGGAGCGGTCCCGACAAAGCGGCAGTCGAGATCGTAGTCGACGGCGGTCATGGAATTGCCAGTGGGGAATTTTAAAGATTCTGCGCCACGTGCAGCCGCCTCCCATTCGAACTCGGAAGGAAGGCGGCGCCCTGCCCAGTTACAGTAAGCTTCTGCTTCCCAGTAGCTGATGTGGAGGAGGGGGAGAGACGGGTTGATCTTCTCCCATTGATCGAAACGCCGAAGCCACCATCCATCCTCCCTTTTGTCCCAGTAAGCCGGGGCCTCGCGGGGATTGTTACGCAACCAATAAGCTCCGCCAAAAGACCAGAACTCATCGCGGGTATAGCCGTCGTCTTCGACGAAGGCCAGGAAATCGCCCAGTGAAACGAGGGTGGAGGAAATCTGGTAGCCAGGGAGATTGACCTCGAAGCCGGGACGTTCGTTGTCGAAACTGAAATTGGAACTCTTGCTGCCCTCCGCCGGAGCCGGTACACCAATGAAGTAAGTGCCTGCTGGAACTTCGATATCCTTCGTCGGTGTGATTGTGGCAGGACCTCCGGGTTTGTCGGCTCCATAGTATTTCGGAGCCTGAAATCCTGAAGTCTGCCGGCACCAGACCAGCGATTCCAGATGCATGCACTGATGGGCAATGACATACTGTCCGAGGTAGAGTTCTTCGTCAGTCAATTCACTTTTCGCGGCGAGAGACTCACGGGACTTTTCGATGACGTTGCGATAATAGGAAAGAGTTGATTCCAGGTCGGGAACGACACCCGGACTCCACCGTTCCTCGTGAGGGATGACAAACGAGTCCCACATATCATCGAGTTCGGGAGCGATCGGAGCCTGATTGTAGAAGCCTCGAAGCAGGAAATACTCGTAGAAGAAAGCCGCATGACCCAATTCCCATATTGGCGGGTTGATTCCGCGTTCGTAGGGGACTTCGAGTTGCTCCTCCGACAAATCTTCGATGAGGCTCAGCATGCGCTGGTCCACTCGATCGATATTGGAGAGAAGTTCCTCTTGCGAATTCATGGTAAAAGCCTAACCAGATTTGCAAACACGGGCAAGTAGCGCCGCTAAATCTTTGCGCTCTTTTTCGGGTGTATAGCCCGGGGCGAGAGTGGAAACGGCATCGGTCAGTGCAGAAAGGAATTCCGGCTCGGATTCGCACTTCCAGAGAAGTTCGGCAAGCGCATCCCCGTCGCCGACGGGAAAGTAGCCCGGATAGCTTTCTCCGAGCATGCCAATCGAGCCGTCCATGTAGGTTGAGAGGACCGGGGTGTGATTAACAATGGCCTCTCCGACAACCCGGGCGCCGCCTTCATTGACGGAGGTCATACACATGACGTGGCTTGAGGCAATGAGCTGCGCCGTTGACTGGCGGCCAAGCTGCCCGAGGTAGCGGTATCGGGAGTTGTTCTCCGTCTCTACTCTCACAGCGTCGTGATAGGGTGATTCGAGAATATTTCCGGCTTGAAAGACTCGAATTCGAGATTCGGGAGGCAGGTTTCGTGAGGCGCCGGCAAGAAGGAGGGGGGCCTTCACTTCCCGCAAATGGCCGATGATGCTCACATCAAAGGTGTCTTCACTCTTGGATGGAGCGGGCTGAAACGGAATCGCAGACTGGAGAATCACGGCAACCTTGCTTCGGTGCTCCTCGGGGACTTTTTCGATGGCTTTCTCCTGCAGGGCGATCAATCCGTCGGCTGCTGCGATGGACCCGAGCGTCTGCGGGTCGGGTTCGGGATAAATGTCGGTTCCGGCGAGTCCGACAATCAGTTTGCCGTTGGGCTGATATTTTCGGAAAGACCGAACTGCTTCGACTGATTTTCCTCCGTGCAATGCGATAAGAAGTTCGACCTCGCCCGGCTGGAAGGCGTTCAGGATAGCGACTTCGTGCCCGAGTTCGCTGAGAAGCCTGCCCCACTGTGTGGCTGTGCTTCGGTTTCCTGTTCGGGTTTGTCCATCCTGGAGTTCACCGCCCGGTGAAACGATTTGAATTCTCATCTTCAGGGGTATTAGAGGACGAAATAGCGGTTGGGGCTCATTTGTCTTGGCAAAGATGAAAGCTTCATGACAGCATACGCAACGTAACCGCTCAATGGTAACGTTACTTGTTTAAGGATTATGCCAGAAGACGCCAAGCCAGAAGATCAGGTGAAGCTCACTTCCCTGTCATCGTGCGGAGGTTGAGCCTCTAAGCTGAGCCAATCAGCACTCACGCAGGTCCTGCGTGGGCTATCCCAGCACAAAGATGATCGACTATTAGTCGGGGCCAGTACTTCGGACGACGCAGCTGTCTACCAGTTGAACGACGAGCTGGCCATGGTCCAGACGGTGGATTTTTTCACGCCAATCGTTGATGATCCCTATATCTACGGTCAGATTGCTGCGACTAACTCGCTTTCAGATATCTACGCCATGGGCGGTAAACCGGTCACAGCGATGAACGTTGTGGGAATGCCTGCTGATGTGATCGGGTTGGATGTGATTCACGAGATCTTGCGGGGAGGGGCCGACAAAATTCTCGAGGCGAAGTGTTCTCTTGCAGGGGGGCACTCCATTAAAAACCCTGAACCGATTTACGGCCTATCTGTCACCGGATTGGTAAATCCTCAACGAATGATCACGAACGCCGGAGCTGAGCCGGGGGATGTGCTCATCCTGACAAAACCCTTGGGAACCGGAATTCTAACCACGGGTGTGAAGCGTGGAATCGCAAGTGGCGAAGTGGTGATGCGCGCCATCAACACTATGAGCCGTCTCAACACGCCGGGGCAGACGATTGCTGAGCGTGGGCTGGTAAAATGCGCGACCGATGTGACCGGTTTCGGTCTTCTCGGGCATTTGATCTCGCTTTGCAAAGCCAGTGGCACCCGTGCAATTCTCCACACCGCCAACATCCCGGTGATCGATGAAGAAATCACCCGTCTGATTGATGAAGTGGATTGTGTTCCGGGAGGCACCCGGGAAAATTTTAAGACATCCGATGCTGACGTGGGTTGGGCGGAAATCGTGCCGCAATCGATGAAGTATATCCTCGCCGACGCTCAAACGAGTGGCGGATTGCTTCTCTGCGTGCCGGAGGATAACGTCAAAGAAGTGATGCAGATTCTAGAGGAAGATGGTTCGCTGGCACGCTCGTTGATCGGCCGTATTCTTCCTGCTGACGAGGTTGGTCCGCTTATCACGGTCGTGTAGGGCAATGACCGAAGGGGAAGAGAGGGTTTCTGTCGGATAGAGGGGTTACTGTCGGCTCGAATAGACCCGACTGCAGAAGTTTCGGAGTCACAGTCGGGCATGCCCGGAGAATTTTCCGGGTTGGCGAAAGTTGGTGCTTTCGACTATCGTCACTCGCTTTAGTGCTATCATTTCTTCTTAATGAGCGAAAAGACTCAGAACCCCTTTGCCCGAATCCCAGCTGTCGACAAAGTGCTGCTGGCTCTTGAAAAATGTGACAACCTGCCGCCGTTGCCTCAATCACTGGTTACGGATCTCGTAAGAGAAGAAATCGAGGGCATGCGGGAAGGCGTGAAGGCCGGGAAAACAGAAGTTGGAGAGTTTGAGGAAACGGTGGAAGTGATCCGTGGTAAACTTGGGTCGCTCTACCGTTCGAGGATTCACCCGGTGATCAACGGGACCGGCGTGTGTATACACACCAACCTGGGCCGTTCTCCATTACAGGAAGGTGTGGTTGAGTCACTGACCTCGGTTGGGCAATACTACAACAATGTCGAGTTAAATCTCGACTCCGGGGAGCGTGGAAAGCGGGGTGGTTTTCTTGAAAAATGCCTTGCCACTCTAACAGAGGCCGAGGCAGCCACAGTGACCAACAACTGTGCTGCAGCCCTCATTCTGATGTTGAAGCACCTTGCCAATGGGGAGCGCAACGAAGTGATCATTTCTCGGGGTGAACTCGTCGAGATCGGCGGAGGTTTCCGTGTCCCCGAAATCATGGAGGCCAGCGGAGCGCGTCTCGTCGAGGTGGGAGCAACCAACAAGACATCCCTCGCCGACTATGAGGAAGCGATCGGGCCTAGAACCGGTATGATGCTGAAAGTGCACCGGTCGAACTTCTGGATGGACGGATTCACTCATGAGCCTGCCACCGAAGAACTCGTCGAGCTTGGGCGTGAGCATGGTCTACCTGTGGTCGAGGATCTTGGGAGTGGTGCGATGGTAATGACTGACGGCCTTGCTCCGATTCCTCATGAACCGACCGCTTCCGAAGTGCTCAAACGAGGCGTCGATCTCGTCTGCGTCAGCGGCGATAAGCTGTTTGGCGGTCCCCAGGCTGGGATTATTGCTGGGCGGGCTGATCTGGTCGCCGGAATCAAGAAGGAGCCTTTCTTTCGCGCCTTGCGATGTGACAAGCTTATCCTGACAGGACTGCAGGAAACCATCCTCGAATATCTGCATCACAAGGGAGCAGGGAAGCCGGATCTCCCGCTGATTCGAATGTTGTCAGCTTCGGTGGAGGAAGATTTGCGGCCCCGGGCGAATGCTATTCTGAAAGAACTCTCCGGGATAGACGAACTGGAGGCCGGGGTGGTGGAAACCATTGCCCGCTGTGGTGGAGGAACGATGCCAAAGGCGGAGATTCCGTCAGTTGCGCTCGACCTTCTGCCGAGAAACATGGGGCTCCCCAAGTTCGCGAATTTACTCCGGGGGGGGCAAATGCCTTTGATGGGGTATATCGCGGATGACCGGTATCGGATTGATCTGAGGACGGTTTTTCCTGAGCAGGACAAAATCGTTTTAGAAAATCTTCTGGATATTTTCAGAAAG
>PKCI01000228.1 GCA_002862135.1 Verrucomicrobiota bacterium
CCGGCGGTAAAGATACCAGCGTTGCTGACAAGAATATCGATGCCGCCGAATTGGCGCACGACGTCGTCGATCACTGTTTTGACCTTCTTGTCATCGGTGAGGTTAGCAATGATGCCAATGCCGTCGATCTTGGCCATTTGCTCTTCGATCTCGGGACTGAGATCAATGCCAATGACCTTGGCTCCCTGCTCGGCGAGCGATGCAGCGCAAGCGAAACCTATACCGGCGGCAGATCCAGTCACCACGGCGACTTTGCCCTGGTGAGTCGGAGCCGAGTCGCCCTTCTTGAGTTTGGCCTGCTCGAGCTCCCAGTATTCGATTTCAAAGAGCTTTCCAGCGGGAAGGGCTTTCCAGCCACCTTCGAAGGCAGCTTCGGCCTTTTGTATCGTCTGCCAGGTGTGGGTCACGATGTCGGTGAGCACGCCGGCTTCCTTTTCCGTCGCACCAAAGCTGATGACGCCTTTGTCCTGCCAGACGGCCCAACGTGGATCTGGCGCTAGCATGGTTTCACCCTGGTTGCATTTGTCGAAGTAGTTGGTGTAGTCAGAGGCGAACTTGTCGAGAGACTTCGTGAAGTCTTTGCCAATGATCGCGGGAATCCGCTTCGTGCGAATGGTATGATCCGGAGTGAGGGGGCCTCTTGTGGCGAGACGGGCAACGTCACTTCGGCTCGCGAAACCGGCAGCAAGAGGGGACTGATCCAGTGAAGCAATCACCGGTACGCCGCGGAGTTCGGACACTTGCTTTCGAATTTCAGAAAGGGCGAGCAAGTCCTCTTCCGGCTTGGCCTTAGGCAGCTTGAAACCTTTGCCCAGATGTTTGGCGACGTTACGTTCGGCTTCAGTCACCAGCTTGATCATGAGCTCGTAGCTCGTTTTCGCATCATCATGCATCGTAAAAATGCCGTGGTTCATGAGAATGATACCTTCGAGTTGGTAGGGGTCCACCTTAGCGAGAGCCTTTGCGACCGCTTTGGCCAAATCGAAACCAGGCATGACGTAAGGAATTACAGCAACGCGATCGCCGTAGACTTCTTCGACTGCCTTGCGACCATTCTTGTGGTTGGTCAGTGCCACGACTGCATTGGCATGGGTATGATCAACGAACTTCTGCGGGATCACTGCGTGAAGAATCGCTTCGATGCTAGGATTGGGTGCGCTTGGCTCGAGCATCGCGGCCCGTTGCTGCTTTACCATTTCCGGATCGGAAAGCTCTTTGAGCTCAGCCATCTTGAGAAGCGCATCCATGCGGACGGGAGCGAATCCTTCTTTCTCGATGGTGCCGAGATCCCAACCGGAGCCCTTGACGTGGAGAAGGTCGACCCTATCGCCGAAAAAATCCTTTTCCGTGCATTTGACTGAAGTGTTTCCGCCGCCGTGGAGAACGAGTTCGGGGTTGGCTCCGAGGAGGCGTGAGGTGTAGACACGCTTGCCGAGGTCACCTTTGTATTTGCGGGCTTCTGAGTCAGACCAGAGGGATTTCATGGATGAGTAGCTTGGGCGGTGGGGGAAAGGTTGGTTTTATCCCTCCCGATCTAGACCACACCTAAACCCCTGCTCTTCAGCGGGGGGAACAGGGTCAAGTGGTGGGAAAAGTACAAGAGCGTTTGAAGATTAGCTGTAGACCTTGTTCGGGTCGTAGCTCTGGTCTTCGATTTCTTTTCCCAAGGATACGGGATCTCCCGCCTCCTGTATATTTCTGTAAAAGCAAGATCGGTATCCGGCGTGGCAGCAACCGGGACCTTTTTGGCGGACTTTGACAACCAGGGCGTCCTGATCGCAATCGGTAAGAATTTTTTCTACCGTCTGGGTATGTCCGGAAGTCGCTCCCTTATGCCAGATTTCCTGACGGCTCCGTGAAAAGTAAACGGCTTCGCCGATCTTAAGGGTCTGCTTAAGGGAATCCTCGTTCATATAAGCGACCATTAGAACCTCGTTGGTGTCGGCGTCCTGAGCGATAGCGACGATCAAACCGTGATCGTCGAACTTCGGCGCGAAGACGGGTTCTGTTTCGACGAGTTTCTTATCGTCGCGCGAGCCGAAGGTGATTTCTGCTGTGTTGGACATGGTTCAGTTTGGTGTTGAGAACAATTAAGAATAGACATTCCTGCCTCAGGCATTCATAGATGCATTCGACGTCGATGCAACGGGGGAAATTTTTCACATTTGAAGGTTCGGAGGGGTGCGGTAAATCTACCCAGATCCAGCGATTCGTATCCATGTTGGAGACCGCGGGCATCGAGGTGTTGCAAACCCGCGAACCGGGTGGCACCCCGGCAGGCGAAAAAATCCGCCAGTTGCTGCAGTTTGACGCCGATGCCGCTGATCTCACCGAAGAGAGTGAATTGCTTCTCTTTGCCGCGAGCCGGGCCCAACTGGTTAGGAAAATGATTGAGCCAGCTCTCGAGGCAGGAAAGTGGGTCGTGGCAGATCGATTTTTTGATTCAACCACGGTTTATCAGGGCGTCGGGCGCGGGCTTGATTTGGGCGCAGTTAAGGAAATAAATGCTTTTGCCGTCGGTGGCACGGTGCCGGACCTGACATTTCTGCTGGATCTCGAAGTGGAAATTGGGCATTCCAGGGCAGTTGCGGCTAGCGGAGAGGCTGAAGACCGCATGGAATCCAACCCGCTTGAATTCTTTGAAAGTGTTCGACAGGGTTATCTTCGTTTGGCGGAGGAAGACCCCGGGAGAATCGTCGTGATTGATGCCTCGGCCTCGATTGATGAGGTGACTGAAGAGATTAACTTTGTTTTCAGCGAACGCGTGGGAGCCCTGACCGCATGAGTTTCCGCTACGATAAGGCTTTAGAGTTGGTGGGCCAGGCTCGCGAGAACGAGCGTTTGGCCCACGCCTACCTGATTACCGGCCCAGCGGGCAGCGGTAAAGAGGCCCTTGCCGTGAAGATGATTGAGATGGTCAATCCGGAGGGTCAGACCGGGGTAACCTCACTTGAGGAACTGAAGTCGTCGACAACTACCGTGGTTGGGCCCGAATCGAAGTCCCGACGAATCACCGTGAAAGCAATCCGCGATGTGGAGCACACCCTGCAGATGGCGGCTCCCGCCGGCGTGACCAAGTTTGCGGTGGTGAAAGATGCCGACTGTATGGGGCAGGAAGCCGAGAACGCCTTTCTCAAGACCCTTGAGGAGCCGCCGGCTGCCTGTCGCCTTTTGCTACTGACGGCGCGCCCGGAGATTTTGCTGGATACGATTCTTTCTCGCTGTGTCCAGATCAACCTGGCGGGCAAGCCGGGACCTGCGGAACTTGACTCGTCAGCGGCCGATTTTCTGGCAGCGTTGAAAAGGCATGCTATCGATCAACAGAAGGGCGTGTCGGGAGCACTCGGCTTGATGGCCAGGTTTGACCGTATTCTGAAAGAGGAAAAGGCGGCAATCGCGAGGCGGAATGAAGAAGCCCTCAAGGCTGAGGTGGCTCACTACCGTCAGACCACGGAGGGAGACTACCTCAAGCGTCGCGAAGAATACTACAAGGCCCTGACCGAAGCCGAATACCTCCAGCAGAGGAACCAGTTAATCGACTACCTGATGATGTGGTTCGGTGATGCGATGCGACTTCAGCACAGCGCCAAGCACCTTGACCTTCCCGGCTACGAGGAAGGGACACGCTTGCTGGCGGATTCCCTCAGCATCGATGAACTGAGCCAGCGGGTGAGGGCTGTCGAGACCCTGCGTGAGAATCTGAACACGAATGTGTTCGAGGCCCTAGCGCTTGAGGTCGGGTTTATAAGGGCCTTCGGGTAGGCAGGAGTATTCACCCCATCTTCAAAGCATCGCTTAAGCCCGGGGCATCCTGATTGAGATGCAGGTCCATCTGTGGGAACGGTATGGATATGCCGGCGTCGTCGAGAGCGAGCTTGATATTCTCGGTCAAGGCGCACTTGGTGGCGAAGTAGTCAGTTGTTTTGACCCACGGGCGCACCAGAATGTCGACGCTGGAGGCTCCGAGTTCGCCGACAGCGATCAATGGCTCGGGATCCTTGAGCAGGCGCTCCTCCAACGCGAGTACACCCTCAAGGACCTGCTTGGCCTTGCGTAGGTCGTCGTCATAACCAACTCCGATGACGAGATCGATACGTCGCGTGCCGCGCGCGTTGTTGTTGACGATCTTTCCGCCGAAGATGTCACCGTTCGGAAGGATGATTTCGCGATTGTCCGGGGTCCGCATGGTAGTGCTGAAGATGTGGACATTTTCGACGACGCCTTCCGCTCCGCCGGCTTGAATGAAATCTCCGGTCTTGAACGGGCGAAATATAATGAGCATAACACCGGCCGCAAAGTTCTGGAGCGAATCCTTAAGGGCGAGACCAATCGCGAGACCAGCGGCACCGAGGACGGCGATGAACGAAGTGGTGGGAACGCCGAGCCGGTTCAGGGCGGCAATAATGAAGACGAAGTAAAGAGCCCACTTCAGCAGGCTGGTCACAAAATCGACCAGCATATCGTCGATCTTGGCACGTCTCATCCCCCGGCAGACCAGCTTGACGAACCACTTGGAGAGGATTATTCCGGAAATGAGAATCAGCAGAGCGAAGCCGATGTTAGTTCCCCACGGAACGAGGTAGTCATCGGTGAAAGCTTGGAGATCGAATGAGGCAGCAGCCTCATCAGTTTGGAGGGCTTGAGCGTCCATGGTTTGTCAGCAGAACATTTAGGATGCCACAGCAGCTACGAATTTGAATCGAATTTTATAAAAAAATAGATCGGGTTACTTCGACGAGCCGCCATGTGCCGCTCTACTTGGTTTATCTATTAAGTCCATCGCAGCCATCCACTTTTCTGCGAGTGTCGGCCATTTTCGAATCTCTTCCGAGGTGTTCTGATAACCAAATCCGTGTCCGCCCTTCGCGAAGATGTGCAGCTCGCAGGGGCGGTCGTT
>PKCI01000101.1 GCA_002862135.1 Verrucomicrobiota bacterium
TTCCGAGATCGGCTTTCGGATCGCAGAGGTGAAGAGTGGTGAGAATGTAACGTTGAAGGCGCTGTTCCTATCTGATCAACCTAAGGAACCGTGTCGGATCTCAACTCGACTGGGGTTTTGATTCTATCGCCTTTGTTTTGGTGCGAATGAAAAAGTTGTGAATCCAGAGCATCACGACTCCGAAGAGGACAGCGCTGATGATCAAAGAGACGTTGAGAAGGCCCGTCGCACTGAATGAGATTTTAATCAGGATCGTAGAAATGATAAACCCGGAGTTGCGAATGACGGTCGAAAATTCGTTCGAGTGAAGAAATGAGAAGAGGAGCAGGAAGACGTCGATTAGAATCAGGATGGTGAAGAAGTCTTCGAAGAAAATTTGGTTAACGTCCCTTGAAGCTACGACAAGATTCTTTACGGAGAATAAGTTTTCGTAGATCCAGCGCGTCAGGCTGAAAATTGCGAGTCCAGCTAGCAAGGGAGTGAGAGCAATCGAGATTCCTGTTTTGAGGGTTACAAATTGACGGATGCCATCGGGTTGGGCGTCCAAAGATTTAATTTTGGAGCTTGGCCGCGGTGCCAACCGGTAGAAAATTGTAATTAACAAGAAGAGAATGATCGTCCCAACGATGTCATAAGTGAATTGGAGATCGTCAGGACTCTTGAACCAGTCGGTGGTCAACTCGAGGTTGCCCATATCTTTGAAAATCCTGCGGATGACGATCAAGAGGATGATTTCGTATTGCTTGCCAATGTATCTTGTTATCGACTGTGGTAGATAGAAAACGAGGAGGTAAACTTCGTAAATTAGAATGAAGGAAAAAGGAGTGTAGATCGCCGCGATCGGATCTTGTAGAAGTTCGGAAGTTACCTCGTTACCGAACAGACCGAGTCGCGTGAAGGTTATGAGAAGGAGGTGGATGACGAAGGACCCAATCGCCACACAGAGGATGATTTTCTCACCACGTTCGCGGACTTTGTCCGAAAGGAGTAACGCCTCAAGTCGTTGAAGGTAAGGGTTTCGGAAATTCATGACTAGGGGTTACGGCGAAAACGATGATTTGGCGTTATCTACTTACCCGTGGCATGGACCAACCGTCAGGTCGTTAGTGCCCATGTTACCGTCGCTTTCGGTCTTTATAGCAAAGTGGCTTGCCTGGTATCTATGTTGCCCTTCAAATCCCGGACGGTTAAACTAAAGCTCCTTATTTTGGTTACAGCCCTAATTTTTCCTCGCCAGCATCCGTCTCTCCTCTGCCTCCTTCTGCTCCGCGAGAAGGCGACGCCTATACTCCTGCCTCTCCGCCGACTGCTTAGCTTCTTTATCGTTTTTAGGAACTCCTTCGCCGATCTCCACGTCAGGTTGGTCGCATCCTTTCCTGACAATCCCAGCGAATGGAAGATCGTGAACAGCTTTCCCAACTTTAAGATTCAAATTGTCGATAGCTTTCCGGATTTCACTATTATGTATGTGGACAGCTTTCCCGGAGTTAATCGCTAGGCTTGGCCTTGATGACTTGAATTCAAAAGACTGCAAAGCAGTCATTTGCGTGTGGTTGGGATCCGCATCAGGATCGACTTTCCAATCCGCATTGACCGTCTCCTTCGCCAAAACCTCGGCGCCTCTGAAGGAGCAAGTGCTGCTGCGATCGAGCCAAAGATTGGTTGTGGCGTGCAGATAATTTGATGTGTCGAGAGTTTCAGAATCTCCGCCCCATTGTTCGCTCACGCTTTCGTCGGAGGCGCAAGCGATATCGGAAGTGTTGGCATGGCTCGAGTATAAAACGGCTAGAGCGGACCAGAAGTGGGCATAGAGTCTGTTTAATAGCCATATTTTTCGAACGGGAAAATTGCTCTTCAGGAAGAGTGCGCCCTCGCGAGCCGTTCGCGGAGATGAGGTCGAGCCTACGCGGCGAAGTATGGTCCCTCGCACACTTAAACATCACAAATCCCAGTGACTGTTACCCCATCCATTTTGAGGAACGCAACCGGCTTGATTTTTTCTTTTGAATAACCAAACTCCCTTCGACTCTATCAGTTCACAAAACCAATTGGGAACATCCCTAGATCATGAAGCTCTCTCGCCGCTCCGCCCTCCGTTTTACCGGCCTTAACGTATTCGGTTTTTCGCTGACAGATCATTCCAACAGCATCTTTGCCGCTGACGACCTCACTCCCTTTCATCGCTTCCCCCGCATGGTTCATAACCATATCCTTGAACAGGTCATTCGCGCTGAACGCCGCGGCCTCGCTCGCAAGAACGCTCTCACAACGAAGGACGAAGCTGAAGCTTATGTCGCCGAAGTCCGAAAACGTATCCGTGCCTCCTTCTCTCCATTCCCAAGGAATAAATCCCCACTCAAGCCGAAAATTACCGGCACCGTCGATCGCGACGCATACACCATCGAGAATCTTATCTTCGAGAGCCGCCCCGACTTTTTGGTCACCGCCAACGTTTACGTTCCGAAAGAGGGCAGGCGCCCTCTCCCTGCCGTCGTCGGCACTTGTGGCCACTCCCCTAACGGCAAAGCCGCTGAAACCTACCAAGCCTTCGCCCAGGGCCTTGCCCGCCTGGGCTACCTCTGCTTGATTCTCGACCCCATCGGCCAAGGTGAACGCTCCCAGTATCTAAAGGAAAATAGTCACAGTCACTCCGTTCACCTAGGCACGCGCCAGCACAATTTAGCCGGCAATCAGCAACATCTTATTGGTCACTTTCTCGGCACTTGGCGCGCCTGGGATGCCATGCGTGCCCTCGACTATCTCCTCACTCGCGATGATGTTGATCCTGATCGCATTGGCGTAACTGGGAACTCCGGAGGCGGAACCATGACCACGTGGCTCTGCGGTGTCGAACCCCGTTGGCACATGGCCGCCCCATCCTGCTTCGTCACAACCTGGCGCCGCAACATGGAAAACGAGATTCCTCAGGACAGCGAACAATGCCCACCGCGCTCCCTTGCCCTTGGCCTCGACCACGACGACTACCTCGCGGCAATGGCGCCCAAACCCATCATCATTCTTCCCCAAGAAAGAGACTACTTCGATGTCCGCGGTTCAGAAGAAGTCTACGAACGTCTCAAGCATCTTTACACCCTTCTCGGCGCCACCGAAAACATCGTGCTCGCACCTGGTCCCCAGCCCCACGGTTTCACCGTTGAGAACAGGGAATCTATGTATCGTTTCTTTAACGAGACCATCGGCGCACCCCCCGTTGAATCCGAACCAGAACTCATTATTGAGGAGGACGAAACCCTGTGGTGCACTCCCAACGGTCAGGTCGCCGAATTAAAAAGTCGCACTGTCTTCCATTTCACGAGAGCCACCGCCGAGCGCCTCGCAAAAGAACGTGAACCCAGCACCGGCAAGAAACTAACCACTGCAGTGCGCGATACCCTTCGCATGCGGAAGGTCGAAAGCCCGCCCCGCGTCCGCAATCTCCGCGCCCCTAAGGGCAACCGACATTACCCCCTACCCTTTTACATCAATTATGCCGTCGAAACTGAACCTGGCATTCAAGCCCTTGTCACCATGCTCTCAAGGGAGGCCTGGCACTCACGTCCGCCCCGCGCCCCAGTAGACCAGCCGCGTGCCATTCTTTATGTCTCCCATCAATCTGCCGATGCCGAACTGCGCAGCGAAATCTTCCTCCGCGATACCATCGAAACCGAGGGCGAGACTGTTCCCGTCTTTGCGTGCGATGTTCGCGGCATTGGCGAATCACTCCCAGGCACGACCCGTTTCGAACCTCATGGCTACTACGGCCCCGACTACTTTTACGCCGCCTATGGGAATATGCTCAATCGCCCCTACCTGGGAGGCAAAACTCACGACCTCCTACGTGTCATCGAATGGCTCGCAGATTACGGCTACACGAAGATCCATCTAATCGCCAAAGGATGGGGCGCCCTTCCTGCCACCTTCGCAGCCCTTCTCTCCCCTACCATTCAACAGGTCACCCTTAAGAACTCCCTTACCAGCTACCACGATGTCGCTACGACCGAGCATTACGTCTGGCCTCTCTCAACTCTCCTCCCCGGCGTGCTTCGAAGCTTCGATCTTCCAGACTGCTATCGTGCCCTTAAAAAGGATAAACAGCTCACCCACATTGATCTCCTCAGCGCCTCCGAAGAGCCCCTTTAACGCGGATCCTCCTAAAATCAAAACGAATCGTAGCGCACTTCTTAACTAGGCTAACCACAGCGAAACTATATTGGGCTGACTGCCAAAGAAGACTATCAGCGCGGTCCTACTCACTTTCAGTGCGGGTCTACTTCTCCGCCCCTCAGTACAATGCTTACCTTCATTCACCGGAAATAAGTCGAGGCTCCCGCCCTGCTTCTTCCGCAAGTCTCGTTTCTCTTCCGAGGCAGAAAGTTCAGCGAACTAAGCCACGAACTCCGCGCCACAGTAAGAGCATTCGACGCATGCCCTGCTGGATTCGAACCAGCGACCGCCGGATTAGAAATCCGGCGCCAAGCCCATATATAATGGGGCTTCCCAGCGTTTACAAGGGTTAGTTACAACTTCATGCAAAGCGTTGCGCACCGTTGCGGTGGATATACTTGTTACTTATTTGTAACCTAGAGCAGAGGTCTAAGGAAAGATAATGTTAGGTTCTTCTGGAGCCACAACGCAATTCAGTGGCCGATTGAATACAGCCAACGAATTTTGGCTCCCATAAGGCTTCGGCGACAGCGAGGTTATACGCCGATTTAGTAAGTCAAAATCCCGGCCGCGTTGGGGGTTTCGATGGGGTGGACTACGGCTCGGAATCTCTGATGGTGATACATAGCCGAAAGCCACCGCCCCATCTGCCCCACGTCTTACGATTGTAATACCTTTCCCCTACTCATTCATTTGCGGA
>PKCI01000178.1 GCA_002862135.1 Verrucomicrobiota bacterium
ATCGAGAGATTCTCCGGTTCTTTTACCCGTCTTGAAGCTAGCAATTGCCTGCCTCTCTGTGTTTGCCACGCAGGCACCTGAAGGAGAAAATTCGGGTAGACAGGCTTTTGGTCGTACTGTCGATGAAAGACGGAAGTGGCCGACCCCGAAATCGGCGGGACGATCCAGCTCCAATCGGCACTGACATCGCGCCCTATTTCCGCTTCCTGTTCACAGAATTTAAGGAAATCATCGGATATGTTGTGATGGTCCGAAATTCGGACTCCTTCGCGATCGAAAGACCAGAGGACCGCCTCGTTTAGAACAACTAGCGCATGATCTTTCCAAAGACTCCGGCGACTCGTCATGTCAAGACCGAGTCGAGTGGCGACCTCAGGCAGCAAATCATAGCGATTCGAATCGGCTAGATTGCGCGCCCCAATTTCAGTTCCGAGGTAATAACCACTAAATGGTGCCGCTGGGTGGAGGGCCGAACCTGTCGCAAAAATCATGTCTGAGACCACAGGAACGGCATACCATCGCAGGTTCATTTCATCAAAGAAGGGATACTTCGGATGGCGGATCGAAACTTCAAGAACATCTTTCTTTGAGAGTTCGTAATAGCGCAGCCGTTCACCCGATTGAATAATGATCGGCAAGAGATCGAATGGACCGGGCTCTTTTGGCGGGCTCCATCCAAGAGATATTGCAAGCATTGTCAGATCGACGTTCATCGGATCACCCAACGTCGCTCCGCTTGCTGTCCGATACCCCGCGTAGCGGATCAATTGATGGTTCCAAATTCTGATTTCCGCCTCACCGGGCTGCCATTCCGGAAACACCGACATCAATGGAATGATTTTTCCGCCGTTAGAGGCCTTCCGGAGATGGGCGACGAGAGCTTCGAAAATGTCGTCGGGCTCGCTTATAGTTCGGGCGTCGATCACCTCCAAAGCTTTCCAGAGTCGTCTTCCAATACAGCGGACGGAATTTCGCCACGCTGTTTTCGCGCAGCCCTGCAGATCGCCAGAATCGAGTTCAGGAGTCGGACGAAGGAGGCCGTGGTGCTCTGTGAGGTCCCACCGCTGGTTATACCCCTTCAGAGGCGCAGGCTCTGTGGCATCCGCTCCCGAGAAAGGGCATTGCTGAGGGATGTCTTGATTCATTTTTTGATGATACGTGTGTGATGGCAAAATGTCTGCGGGCGGATCTAAGGCTGACAAACGGATGAAGTTAACCCTGCGGACCGTGGTCGGGTTGACGCCTTGGGAAAACTCACACATCAATTCCTCAAGCCACTTTCCCGAACCGGCATTAATGCCTTGGCGCACAACATCCACTGCATCTTCCCGTCTTGGCATTCGGGCGAAGACGATCTCAAGCCGGGTGATGAGATTTTCGTAGACGGATTTCTCGAGAAATGCTCGGAGGGTAACGTCCAACTTGCCCCGGCTCTCGGAAGAGATTCTACCGCCTCGTTTGAGCGATTAGAATAGACGCCTAACGAGGCAACCGTGTCGATGGCTTGGTTGGTGCCTCGCCTCAGGGACATTCTGTAAGCACGATGAAAACTCGGGTCCCTAGCGCACCTGCCGCCTGCCTCGACAGGCCATGCGGCAGAACTCAACCCCTTGAATGGAAAGCGGATCCCACACCCGTGCACCCGGCTACCACCCGACTAATGGGAAACGTAAGGGATCACTCAGGTGTCGGAACTTCAATTGCATCAGTAACCGGTTCATCCAAAGCTTCGGCGGCATCCCCGTTCAGCACAGAGAGGTCGGCCAAGGAAATGTAGAGAATCAAGACGGTCACAATGAGAGCACCACCCACGATTGGGGCCGGCTTCCACGGAGTCAGGTCGACCACGTTGGCATCACGCTGAACGTATGGCTCCTCACGCTTCATTTTGATACCAAGGACCAATTGGAGAATGATCACTCCAAGAAAGGCCGCTCCCATGAAATGATAGCCGGATCCAAAGACAGCACCAATGGCGTCTCCTCCCCAAAACGTGCCCCACATCATAACACCGAGGCCAGCGATGATAGAAATCACAGCCGCCTGTCCATTCACCCTTTTGTTAAACATACCGACGAGGATCACTGCCAGGAGTGGAATAAAATAAACACCATTCAATTTCTGAAAGTAACCAAAAATTCCGTCACGCCCCATGAATATGAGAGGCGCCCCAATGGCAGCAAACAGGGCCACCAGACCGCTGCACCAGCGACCGGATTTCACGACCTGCTCCGTGGTAGCCTCTTTGTTAATTACCTTCTTGTAGACTCCCAGCGAGAAAAGCGTCGCACTTGAATTCAGCACCGAGTTAAACGTCGAAAGAATTGAACCTACCACAACCGCGGCGAAAAACCCGGTCAGGGCTGGAGGTAAAACCGTGCGCACCAAGGATCCGTAAACTTTGGAGTCGTCGCGCTCTCCTGCCTCATTGAGAAGTAACGCGTTAAACTCAGCATTCTGGTTGGCAACGTAAAGTGCGACGATGCCCGGCAAAACAAGAATGATCGGAGCAAGAATCTTGAAGAAGGCAGCAAGCAAAACGCCTTTCTGACCTTCAGCGAGATTTTTGGCTCCGAAGGTCCGCTGAATGATCTGCTGGTTGGTGCACCAGTAAAAAAAGTTGAGCAACAAGACACCGGTGAACAGCGTTGGCCAGTGCACATCCTCCCCTTCCCTACCAAGCGAGGCAAAGGCGTCAGGGTTGTCCGCTTTAATGTCAGCGATGACGGTGGAGAATGTGCCGTCCGCACCGGCGGCATACTTGAACGAAAAGTAAGTGATCATGAGGCCACCAATGAGAAGGCCGAGTCCGTTGAACGTATCCGATACCGCGACCGCACGCAGGCCGCCAAATATCGCGTAGGCCGAACCGACGATGGCGATGAAGGCCACCACCATCCAGATCGTTCCCTTGGCACTCATGTCGAATTGCGACGGTAAGTCGAGCATGTAAGCAAGAGCACTGGCCCCGCTGAAGAGAACAAACGGGAGCAGGATCAGCATGTAGGCCACAATAAAAATACCCGTCGTGAGGGCACGCGTTCCGCTTCCATAACGTTCTTCAAGAAACTGGGGAATCGTCGCGATACCGGATTTGAGATAGCGCGGGAGGAAAAAAAGCGCGAGCACGACGAGTGACATGCCGGCAATCACTTCCCAGGCCATCACGGAGAGCCCCTCTTTGAAAGCGCCGCCATTTAATCCCACCAATTGTTCGGTGGAAAGGTTGGTCAGGAGCAGCGAACCGGCAATGACAAGGCCGGTAAGACTGCGGCCGGCGAGAAAGAACCCATCCTCAGTATTGGTGCCTTTGCCTCGGGTGATCCACCAGGTCAGAAAAGCGACCAGGCCGGTGAAGAAAACAAACGTTGCGATCGTCATGTCAGGATATCAATCAGATGAAGCGGTTCACTCCGCAGAAAAAGCGTGTACCATCTTGTGGTAATAGGTTTCACCGGGCTGAAGCACCGCGGAAGGGGCGTCGGGATTATTGGGAGCATCCGGGTAGTTCTCAGTCTCAAGACAGAGCGCCGTACGATGTTCGTAAACCACTTCCCCTTTTCCTGTCACCGTCCCGTCAAGGAAGTTGCCACCGTAAAACTGGATGGCTGGTTGATTCGTTGAAATCGTCATGACGCGACCGGTTTCCGGATCCTTGAGGCGGGCAGCCCTGGTCAAATCGCCATCCTTTTCGCCGCTGAGGACCCAGGCATGATCATAGCCTGCGCCGAGTTTCAAGGCCTCGAAGTCCTCTTCAACGCGGGCACCGATGACGTGTGAAGTGGTGAAATCCATCGGGGTTTCGGCCACCGGTGCGACTTCTCCAGTCGGTATGAGACCAGCATCGGTCGGCAGGTAGTGATCCGCATAGAGGGTCAGCTCATGGTCGTTGATCGATGTCGTCGCGTCGCCGCTGAGATTCCAGTAGGAGTGGTGCACCACGTTCAGCACTGTCGACGCGTCCGTGGTGGCGTTGGCTTCCCAGATGAGTTCATCGTTGTCGGTCAGGGTGTAAGTTACCACCGTGGTCAGGGTGCCGGGGTAGCCTTCTTCTCCGTCGGCACTGACGTAGGTCAGCTTGACCCCGCGGTCGGTCTCGTTTTCAAAGCTCTCCCCTTTCCACAAAACTTTATCGAAGCCCTTGGTGCCGCCATGCAGCGCACAGGGAATGCCACCGGGATCGTTGTTAGTCACGAGAGGGTATTCCATGCCTTCGAGGGTAAACTTGCCGTTGGCAATCCGGTTGCCGAAGCGACCGACGGTGGCACCGAAGTAGGAAGTGTTGGTGAGCCAACCCTCGAGAGTATCGTAGCCGTGGGTAACGTCGGCGAAATTGCCGTCCTTGTCCGCCGCCGTGATGGAAACGAGGATCGCTCCGTATTCTGTTACCTTGGCCTCCATGCCGTTGGCATTCGACAGGGTAAAAATACTGGCTTCAGCGCCGTCAGGCATTTGGCCGTATAAGGCTTCGGATACGGAAGAGGAAGAACTGGTAGAATCGGCGCTTCCGCCACCGGTGGATTCGCCTCCATTATCGCAGGAATTCAGCAGCACGCTCATGGCTACAAGGGGTAAAACAAGGGTCAGGGTTTTCATCGTGTCAGGGTTTCTGGTTAGTAAAATAGTCCAGTGAGGTTCACAAACTCTCGCAGTTGGCCCCATCCTCAGCGGATGTTATGAAACAATTGAGCTCGCGGCCAAACTTTTGTTGATAGGATTTTTCGAGGTATGCCTTCAGTGCCTCCGCCGCCTCGCTTTTGACCAAAGAAACGGTGGACCCGCCAAATCCTCCGCCAGTCATGCGTGAACCAA
>PKCI01000174.1 GCA_002862135.1 Verrucomicrobiota bacterium
CGGGATTCTGTATTGCCCGAGTTCTGTGCCACGGACCCGGTAAAAGTGAGTGGTGACGAAGGTGGAGACACCGTTGACATTACTGAAATTGCTGTGTTTTTTCGAGTGGCTGATCTCAAGGCCTTCCGCAGGGATCTGGGTGGGCATGTCAACGTCACCACCGGCGAACTTGAACACCAGGGTGCCGTATTCACCGATGGGGATCTTATTGTCGGCATTGAGCAGCTCAGACGAAAAAATGGTCTGCGCACTTGGGGTGTCCTGCGCCGTCATGGGCATGACAAAGAGCAATGTCAGTAAAAAGATGACGATTCGTCGGGGCATCGATTACCAGTTCTTGTAGTTCTCGTTTCCTGAAGGCATCAAGACAGGGCGGACCTCGGTTTCATCGGCGAAGGCTTCGAGGAGTTGGCGGGCCTCCGAAGGTGAGTATCCGGTTTGGGGATTCTGTTCCAGATCTTCCGGATTCATGCGGGCTTGCTGAGGCTGCGTGTTTTGAGGTTGGTCAGGCCGGGCGCCAAGATCACCCTCTTCCGGGGCTTCGGGCTGTTCCGGTTGATCCTGCGAAACCTGGCTTTCGTCCTGTTGTGGATCCTGCTTGTCCTGATTCTGCTCCTCCTCGTCACCGGGATCCTTGGGCTGTTCCTGCTCGTTGTCGCCGGAATTGTCCTCGGACTGCTGATCCCCATTCGGCTCGTTCTCGTTGGGATCCTGCTGCCCTTGCTCTTCCTGTCGGGATTGCTCCTGTTCGTTCTGCTGCTCTTCGTTTTCCTGCTGGGATTGCTCCTGGTCCTGCTGTTCCTGATCCTCGTTTTCGTCCTGTTGATCGGAATCACCCTGCTGCTGGTCTTGTTGTTGCTCTTCTTCCTGCTGGTTTTTCAGCTCCTTCAGCTTCTTCTTTACGGTTTCCAGATTGTGAGCAGCCTGCTCGTTGTTGGCGTTGAGCGACAGGGCGGATTCGTAGTGTTCGATCGCGCCTTCCCATTGGCGGATAGTGCTTTCACGCTGGTCGTTGGGAGATGACAGGCTCTGGAGGGTGTCTGGGTTTGCTGTGCTCTGTAGGTTGGTCAGGCCGGAGGCACCCTGCTCAAAGAGCGTGTTCCCGAGATTGTAGTGGGCCAGTTCGCGAATGCTGTCGCTGGAATCCACAAGGGCCTGCCCGTAGGCTTCGGCAGCCCGCTTGTAGTTGCCTGTGCGAAAGGTGGCAGCCCCTAGGCCCATCTGAAGGTAGGAGTGATCGCGCCTGGTGTTTTTTTCCGACAGGGCACCTTCATAAGTTCGAATGGCCTCCTCATAGTTGCCTTTGAGATAGATCTCGTAGCCCTGCATCACGGCATCTTTAGCTTTTAGGTCAGGGCCGGAGAGAATCAGGGCTAGGACAAGACCTGTGGCGGCGCCGGGAGCGAAGGACGGCCTGGCTTGGCGCGGCTTCAGCGAAAGCAAAGAGACAAAGTGCGACAGAACGATTAGCAAAAAAGAGGCTCCAAGCGGCCACATGAAACGCTCAATCGGCCGGAGGCGAGATTCTCCCTCTTCGCGAGTCGTAGCAATGCCCTTTTGAATTTCGCTTACGACCCTGGAAAGAGAGATTTTACCTCCGAGGTGAACATAAAGGCCGTCTTTGCCTGCTAGTTCACGGATAGCTCCGGTTTCGAGCCGGCTGCGAACGACTTGGCCTTCATTGTCCTTGAGGAAAACGCCGGGGATGGGATTTCCTTGCTGATCGAGTTCAGGGATGAGCGAGCCCTCGCGGGTGCCTACGCCGACGGTGATAATGTTCATTCCGGTTTCGCCGGCGCGGAGGCGAAACCCTTCCAACCTCTCTCCACCTTCGAGGGCTTCGCCGTCTGAGAAGAGAACGAGCGTGCCTTGGTCGAGGTTGGCTTCCTTGAAGGTCTCGAGGGCGAGTTCAGCAGCGGCGGTAAGATTGGTCCCGCCCCGGGGGATCACCTCGGTATCAAGTTGGCTGATCGCTTCGAGCACTGCTTCGTGATCGACGGTGAGTGGCGCCTGGAGAAAAGGGCGACCGGCAAATGCCATCAGCCCGATACGGTCTTCGGGCAGGGCTCTGACTATGTCATTCGCCGCCAGCATGGCGCGGGAAAGGCGGTTGGGTGCAAGGTCATCAGCCAGCATGCTGCGTGACGTGTCGATGGCGATAATGAGATTCCGGGAGTCTGTCTGGGTTTCGACTTCCTCGTATCCCAACTGCGGACGGGCCAGCGCTGTAGACAGCGCCAGCAGGGCTAGCATGCGCAGGGAGAAAACAACCCAGCGCTGAGGACGGCTGCTCCCATTGACCAACTGCCCCATGAGTTTAGGTGAAACGAGACCGGGGAGCTTTTTGCTGGCGTGCCTATGCCCCCACAAACGCAGGGCGAAGAGAGGAACGATGAGCAGTCCTCCCCAGAGCCAGGCCGGGATTGCAAAGGTTAGATCGGTCATGGGTATCGCCTCCAGAAAGTTTCTTCACCAACGATAGTTAGCAAACCAAAAATAACGGCGGCCATTGCCGGCCAGTGAAATAGTTCATCTGCCTCGATGCGGGTATGACGGATCACCTCGGTTTTTTCCATTTCGTCAATGTCGGCGAAGATCCGCTCGAGGCCGGATGTGTCCTGGGCGCGGAAGTATTTCCCTTCGGCGATATCCGCGATCTCCTTGAGAGTCTTTTCGTCGAACTCCTGCCGGAGTCGCTGCGGTCCTACGGGGGTTTGAATCACGTAGTCACCGTAGGTGCCCACAGCGATTGTGTAGACCCTGATGCCTAGCGTTTTGGCGAGCTTGGCGGCCTCAACTGGGGAGAGCTTGCCAGCGTTATTGACGCCGTCGGTGAGCAGGACGAGGACCTTGCTCTTCGAGTCGCGCTTGTCGAGGCGCCTGGCGGCGGCAGCGATGGCAGATCCGATCGCAGTACCATCCTCGACCATGCCAATCTTGACCCGCTCAAGTCCCATTGGGCCTTCAAGCCAGGATTTTGACATGGTCAGGGGACTGGCGAGGTAGGGCCGTCCAGCAAAAGCCAGAATGCCGATACGGTCTGTGGTGCGGCTTTGAATGAAATCGCGGGTGACCTTCTTGGCTGCCTGTAGTCGGTTGGCCCGACTGCTGGCTATGGTGAAATCTTCCACCTGCATGGAGCGGGACACGTCGATCGCGAGAATGAGTTCCACGCCGCTTTCGGAAATATGCTCAGTCCGGTTCACGATTTGGGGTCGAGCCAGGGCAACGGTCAGGCAAATCAGCGAAAGGAACAGGCTGGCGAGGCGAAAACCACCGGCCCGACCGCGGGAGATGGGACCCAGTTTTCCGAGAACGTGAAGGGAGGAAAAGATGACAGCTCCCTCGTTCCCGGATTTACTGCGAAGCATTGCCAGCAGAGGGATGAGGGCAAGCAGCAGGAACGCCCAAGGGTGGGCGAGAGCAAAAGTCGTTTCTGCGAGGTAAAACATTACGCTACGGAAGGTATGACACCGTAAACGTTCATTCGCTCGCAGATTTTACCACTCGATAACGGCGCTAGCCCAGGTCAGGCCGGCTCCGAATGCGACGAGCAGGATCTTGTCTCCACGGTTAATGCGGCCGCTGCGATGAGCTTCATCAAGTGCGATAGCCACGGCGGCGGCAGAAGTGTTGCCGTATTTGTCGAGGTTGATGAAGACGTCGTCGCGATTAATTTCGAGGCGTTCCACAATCGCATCAATGATGCGGAGATTGGCCTGGTGTGGAATCAGTAGCTTTATGTCGCCGGGAGTAAGACCTGCGGCTTCGATAGCTTCGACACTGGCCTGCTTCATCGCGTTGACGGCGTGCTTGAAAACCTCGCGACCCTGCATGGCGAGAACCGCGGACTTTTCTTTCGCGTTCTCGGGAGTAATCGGGCAGGCGGACCCACCACAGGGAATGTTGAGAAGTTCGGCCTGGGCTCCGTCGGTGCCGAGCTGGGAGGAGAGAATCTTTCCGTCTCCGTTGGTTGAGGGCAGAATAACGGCGGCACCGGCTCCATCGCCAAAAAGTACGCAGGTATTGCGGTCATTCCAGTCAACAAAGGCACTCAGCTTCTCGGCCCCGACAATGACAGCGTTTTTGAAGGCACCGGCTCCGACGCAGTGTTTGGCGTGTTCCAGAGCGTAGAGGAAGCCTGAGCAAGCTGCCGAAATATCGAAGGCAATGGCTTTGAGTGAACCCAGCTGCTGTTGCACGTAGCAGGCGGTGGCCGGGGTCAGTGTGTCAGGAGTGATCGTGGCGACGATAATGAGCTCCACTTCAGCGGGATCAACGCCTGCCTGCTCCAGAGCCGCACGAGCTGCGTTGCTAGCGAGGTGACTGGTATGTTCGCCTTCGGCAGCAATGTGTCGTTCTTTGATCCCGGTGCGAGATGTGATCCACTCGTCCGAAGTGTCCACCGTCGCCTCAAGGTCGTGATTGGTCAGCACCCGCTCAGGGAGGTAGCTACCAGTTCCAGCGATCTTCACAGGGAGTAGCGCAGGAGTGGAAAGTGCAGTGGGATCAGTCATAAGCGAAAGCGTTCAGCAGGAGGCTTACTTTGTCAGAAGTGAGGCAACCTGTATCATTTCCTCTTCGATGTGCGGATTAACGTGGTGTTTTACAGCTTCCACACCGACTCGGATAGCATTCTTTACGGCTCTTGGCGAACTGGAACCGTGTCCGATGATGACTATTCCGTTCACTCCTAGCAGCGGACTGCCTCCGTAGGTTTCGTAGTTTCCGCGTTCCTTGGCGGCTTTGAAGGCGCCTTTGGAAATGAGCCCACCCATTTG
>PKCI01000118.1 GCA_002862135.1 Verrucomicrobiota bacterium
AGATGCGATTACCAAACCTTCCGGTCTCCGCTATGCCTATCAACTTGCTCCGGAAGGCGAGCGCGACATTGCCTCCCTGACCGCCACATTGGTGGATCGATTCGAATCGCGGGAGTCGGGAGAAGTCGATCGATTGCACCAGGTAATCGAACTCTGCGAAACCGCCCGCTGTCTACCGCAACAACTGGTCAGCTACTTCGGAGAAGAAGTCGAACCGTGCGGCCACTGCAACGTCTGCACCAGCCGACACGGGGGCGGCGATCTTCCTGCCGCCCGGCGAGATTCAATTTCACTGGAAGATGCTGAGGCCATCCGCCAGATCCATGAAGAGGCACATATCGCTCTCCGCCAGCCCCGGCAACTGGCCCGTTTTCTATGCGGGCTGTCCAGCCCGGCAACCACCCGCGCCAAGCTTCATCGCCATGACGACTTCGGCCTGCTCGGTGAAGTCCCATTCCTCGAAGTGCTCGGACACGTCGAGGAGCTCTGATCAACTGAGCAGATCACCCAGGACGGCAAGGCCGCCCTCACATTGCGACAGATGGACCAGTCGCTCGCGACCGGCCGGAATGTGATCGAGAAACTCTTTCTTCCCCTTCACTTCCCCAAGAAACCCGTAGGCACCCATTGCCTGCATCAGTCTTTGCGTCGTTGCCCGGACAAACTGCCGCTCAAACTCTTCACGGGTTTGCGAACTGCCGCGGGCCACTTTCAGGTCGAAATAGAAATCGGCCAGCATACAGCGTTCTTCGCAGGAAAACTCAATGTAGGGATCGTAGAGAAGAGAACCAAGATCGTACTCAGGCACTCCCCACCGAAGCCCTTGGTAATCGATAAGAACGGTTCGCTCACCAACCACCATCACATTCGTGCTTTGGAAATCGCGATGAACGAGGGCACGCGGTAACGAACAGAGTTCCTCCTTCAACTGCAGGAGCGACCGGTCGCTCTTCAGATCCTTTGCTGCCGCTTGCGAATGAAAACGGGCCACATACTGCTCGATGAAATAATCCTGCTCCCACTGGTAAAGCGAATCGTCGAAAGACGGCTCTAATTCAGGCAAATCCGTCGGCGGTGACGCTTCCGTAATGGTGTGTAGTCGCATTACCGTTCGCAGAGTCTCCTCATAAGCGGGACGACGAACCGTTTCCCAATCCTCATTTTCCAAGTGTCCCAGGTCCAACGAGCCAAGGTCTTCGACCCAGACTGTATCGCCCGCTTGATCCCAGTCGATCAACTGCGGAGCAGGGATGCTGTGGCGGTTGAGAAATGCCGTTACCGGGGCGAACCGCTCATTATCGGGGCGGTCTCGATTGTAGCTGACCACGACCGCACCGCGTCCACTCGCCGGCTCACTAATGCGGAAAAATCCCCGTCCGGAGCCGCCTTTTTCGATCACAGAAAGCTCCAGAACGGCATCGCGCCACTCAGGAATCACCTCCCGTGTCCGTCGTTCAATTGTCGAAATATCCATAGCTGTGGCAAGTCACCAAAACACGGTCCCCGGAAATGTCATTTGAATGTCGTTGCGTGGAGATTCGGCTTTGATAAGGTTTTAACAAAGTCACTCCTCCTTTCCCCATGCCGGAGAGTTCCTCCCATATCATTACCCCCGAAAATGGATCTAAGTCCATTCTCTCCCGATACACAACGGACGGTCGCCGGGTTGGTCTTGTGCCTGAAAAGGGCTGGGCCCGGCGAAATTACCAGTACTTGAGTAGCAGCCTGTTCCCTGCGATGATCAAAAAGCGGGCGACTACAGGGCCTGATAACCCACCCATTTTTAAGACCCTTTTCCCCGGCCAGATCGAACTGATATGGATCGGCCACGCCAGTTTCCTGTTGCGCACGCCCAACTTCAATACTCTCATCGATCCTGTCTGGGCGAAGTGGGTGGGCCCTTTGAAACGTCATCGTGATCCAGGTATAGATATTAAACATTTGCCGTCGATCGACTTGGTGCTGATTACCCATGCTCATTTCGATCACCTCTGTCGCATGACACTCAAACGCATCGTCGACGGGTCCCAAACGGTCATCGTTCCGCAGGGGGTCGCCAAGGTCCTCAGAAAACTCAATATCGACCGCGTTGAAGAAATGGGAGACTGGGACCAAATGGGATTTCGCGGCAGCGAGATTCATTTCACCCCGGCACATCACTGGGGCGCCCGCTACATCCACGACACCCGCAAGGGTTTCGGCGGCTACGTCATCGACACTCCCGGCCACACGGTCTACCACTCCGGCGACTCGGCTTACTTCGACGGGTTCACTGAGATCGGGCAACGACACAAAATCGACACCGCCCTGCTTCCCATTGGAGCTTATGACTGTCCCAGTGGGCGCGAGGTTCACATGAATCCCGAGGAAGCAGTCAAAGCTTTTATCGACCTGCAGGCTGACCGCATGATCCCGATGCATCATGCCACCTTCCCAATCAGTAATGAACACCCTGAAGAGCCAATGCGGCGCCTCAAGAACGCCGTTTCCGAGCAGCAAATCGGCGAACGTGTTATCGCTCCGGCTGAGGGTGAACAGGTGGTGATCACGGCGAATCGCTCGCAGTAGAATCCTCCCGGATTGGAGGAGCCGGGATAATCCCTTCAACCGGTATCGGCCGATCGAACTCTCTTGACGAAGAATCTGTTTCTTCTGCCGCGCCTTCGACAACTTGCTCTTCCTCAGCTTCACCGCCTAGAGTGCGGCGCTCAATACGTGCATCACCCATGTCGCGTCGACCCTCATTTGATGCCAGCCGTCTCTGTGGATCGTTGTTCCAGTCGATGACGTCCTGCTCCGCAATCAGCTTCCACTCGGAAATCGCCTTGAAACCTTCGAGTGCCGCGTTGTAGTCGCGGAAGGCGCTGGCGTTCATGGCGTTCTCAAAGGCAAGTTTCGCCTCCTGACCTTCGCCATGGCGAAGGTAATGTTCCGCCTCGGCCAACATGAGATTGCCGTGTCGCGGCGCCCATTTCCGGGCATCCTTCAGACGCTCGCAGGCGGGGGCGCGCTTACCGAGTTCATCAAGAACAGCGGCATGCCCGACCGCAGCAAAAACATCTTTGGGGTAGAGGCGCCGGGCTTCGCTAAAATAGAAGTCGGCTTTCTCGAGAGCCTGGCGCCGCTCAAGCGGTGACATTTGCGATGTGATCCCGGCCACCTGCGCATGAGCACTAAGGCTGTAGGCGAAGGGGTTCACGGGGTCCAGCGCCCTCGCGGTCTGGAGATGGCGGAAAGGTTTGAAGTCCTTGCTATCGAGCTCGAACGCGACACGGGCCATTTCGTAGTGATATTCCGCACGAAAAAAGAGAGCACCTATCCCTACCATCGCCACGCCACATCCAAAGGCGATCGCACGAGTCGCAAAAACGAGACCGCCGCCGGGCAGTGTGGATGCTTTCTTCGTGTCCAACACTGCCGACATCGGGTCTGGTACTGCCATCACAGCAAGTAGCACCGCCCCCACCATGGCGAAGGCGGGCAGGTGAAGCATAAAATCGAAAAAGGCGAGACTGCTCAACGATACCACGGAAGCCATCGCCCCGATCGCCAGTGCAAGATGGTGTGATCTCGGAAGTAATCCACCTAAAGGTGGCTTCACTTCAGAGTAGGCCTTGACGAAGGTCATGCCGTTTTGGAAATGGATAATCACCAAGGCAAGTGTGAGAGCCAGCCCGATAATTCCATAGTCGGCTAACACTTGAAAAAACTCATTGTGCGCGAACTCCGGTTTACCGGTTTTACTTTCGAGAGCCTCGGAACGAAACGCACGTCCATAGATGTAAGAACTGCGACTGCCGGTTCCTAGCCAGGGCGATTCTGCCGTCTGGTTGATGCTGGCATCCCAGGTGGGAGACAGGCTGGATTCACTGCTGCGGGTAGACAGCCCCGCACTCAGTCCTTCCGAGATCTGACCCGAAGTTAAAAATAGGGCGCCGGCGCCGACAACGGTAGCCAAAACAAGACCTACCAGACCTCTCCGACGGACCTCAGGCTTAAGACGGTTCCACAATACTGTAAGACAAAGAGTGAAGAGGGCAATCATACCCGCACCGAGCGCAAGTTTCCCAATCATGCTGCCGGAGAAAAGGACCACGCCGACACACAAGATACCGAGGGCAAGCCACGCGAGGCGCTTCCTGCCCTCGTGACGGCCAAACGCGGCAAAACCAAACCAGAGCGGAGTTGTCGACGCAATGAAGCTGGCAAAATGATCCGGCTGATTGAAGAGACCTCCTACACCGGTATGACTGCGCTCGTAGCCGGGAATAATCCAGATACTCGGACTGATCACCTTCTGGGCCAGCGCCATGAGCATATTTATCACGACCAGACCGGTAAGAGTCAGGATGAGGCCACGGCGAAGCTGCCCGTTTGAGCACAGCATTAGGAACCCAGCATAGACCATGAAACCCGAAACTATCAGGGCAGCGTCTTCACGAGCAAAGTAGGCGACCGGGGAATCGGCAGCGCGAATCAAAAAGTAGGCGATCAGAGCAAAGATCGAGACAGTCGTCGCCAGCGGCATTTTGAAGGAAACTTCTTTGAACAGTCCCCCGATGGACAAAAGACTCGCCAAACCCAGGAGCAGATATGCCGGCCAGATGAATGTCATGGCCGTTGAAGTTCCAATCAGCCCGGTGAGAAAGAATCCCATCAGGAAGATCGCTACGATCACCACTCGCCCACTCGCTTTCATCTTAAAATTATAAAAACACGAATTTTGATGAATTATGGAG
>PKCI01000052.1 GCA_002862135.1 Verrucomicrobiota bacterium
GTCGACATCATTGGCGGCGACCGGCTTCTCCCCGACACCCAGGCTGAACCCGCTGTGGGTCCAGCCGAGGAGCAGCGATGCCTTCTTTTCGCTGATGAGCTTTTCCCGGAGCCGCGTCTTGATGAAGCGATGGCGGATTATATCGTGGGTAATGAACTCGTCTCAAGCATTGTGGATGATCCGCCACAAAGGTGAGGCGCGAGGACAGCGTGGTCGGTAGAGGGATGGCATAAGTGATTGATTGAACACTTATTTCATGCTGAAAAATATTGTTCCCATAAGTAGTTATGCTGCTTTGTAAGGTTCGGAAGCTTTCATGAATGCCTGACTTTTCGAGTTCACCAAAATGGACGGGTTCCATACTTGCCTGAGGATTGCAGTCCGACTTCGCTCGCGACGATCTTTCTCGCCAAATCTGCCAACTGTGCTGAAACCGTTTACGAAAAGCAGTGAGGGAGGCTCTCCCTCAACAAATGGGGACATGAGGAAAAATGAACAGTAGTTCACTCATATCAGTATTGATCAACGAAATCCGAATCGCAGGGTATCAGGTCAAGCACGTCGAGGAACATCGCTACCATTCGGTCCTGCACCTCGAACGGGAGCAGCGTTCATCATCGTTACTGGTATCGGTTTCAGGCATTTAGACAGAACAAGTTCTAAGACAGGTCAGGGAAACGACGTAATGATTGGACAAAAAAGTAGAATGTATTTGCGGCAGAGGCCTTGGGAGCGCCTAATGGGCCCTTAAATGCCCCTTTTTTCTTGCCCGACTGCAGAAAGAACAAGAAATCTAGGGTAATTGCCTGTAGAAACGTAGGCGACAATCATGGCGAATTTTGAAATGGATGGCGGGATTAAGATCTACCTTCGGGAGATCGGGAAGACTCCGCTTCTGACACGGGAAGAAGAGGTAGAACTGGCTGATCGCATTAAAAAAGGCGATAAAGAAGCCCGCGCTCACATGATTAAGGCGAACCTGCGTCTCGTCGTAAAGATCGCACAGGACTATGCGAACTACGGGTTGCCGCTGCTGGACCTGATCTCTGAGGGCAATATCGGCCTCATGAAAGCGGTGGAGCGTTTCGACCCCAACAAGGGGGGGAAGCTTTCCACCTACGCCGCCTGGTGGATCAAACAGTCCATCAAGCGGGCCTTGGCCAACCAGAGTAAGACGATCCGCCTCCCCGTTCACATGGTGGACAAGATTTCGAAGATGCGCCGCGTTGCCATGGTGCTCAGCGAAGAACTTGGTCGTGAACCGACGGATGAGGAATTGTCGGAGGAGATCGGAATCGACCGCGGCAAACTCGCGCAGCTCAAGGCTGCGGCACAGCGCCCGGCCTCCCTTGATGCCCCGATTGGCGAGGACGACGGCACGCAGTTCGGTGAGATCATCGGCGATGAGAAGGCACAGACGCCTCTCGAGTTGTTGAGTCATAAGAACATGCACATGCAACTCGACGACCTTCTGGATGTTCTCGACGAGCGTGAGCGTAAAATCGTCGACGCACGATTTGGCCTGGGCGGTCAAAAACCCAAAACGCTTGAAGAAGTGGGACAGGAATTCGGCGTCACGCGCGAGCGAATCCGTCAACTCCAGAATATCGCTCTCAAGAAGCTGCGTCGTGCCCTTCAGAAAAAGGAGGATCCGGCGCCACGTCCGCTCGGCCAGCCCGGTCCGTCCGACGACGATTTCTTTAGCGAGCATTAGTCGCGAGACTACCGTCGATCAACGGATCCTCACGGCCTGGGTGGGCGCCTATGCGCTCCGGTGATTGATCACGGGCATACTCAAAGAGGTTGTGGAGGCAATCAGTAGCTGGAGGCGAAAGAAATGTTATTCGATCAATTGGAGAGACAATGAGATTTAACCGAAGACAATTCGTGATTGCGGCGGGGGCGGCGGCTGCGCCGATGGCCTTTGCACAGAAAAATGCGCTGGAAGAGCACATCGTGGAACGGGTGGAGACGGGAAAAGCCAATTACCGTTGGCCCCGGTTTGTGGGTAAGAACGCACGCAAGGATTTTCACGGACAGGATAAGAGGGCTGGCTATTGCAGGATCATCACCACGCAGGGGGCGGTCGGTTGGGCGGAAAGTCTGCCGTGGATCGCGGAGAAGTTTAAGGATCAAATTATCGGGAAAAAGGTCTCCGAACTGATTGCGCCGGGAGTGGGATGCTCGCCGGGCGTGAGCGAGCACTATGATCTAGCCCTGCACGACCTGATGGGAGTGATTCTGAATAAGCCGGTCTATCAGCTGCTTGGAGCGATGGGCACGAAGGAAACATCGATTTACAGCGGGATGATCTATTTCGATGAACTGAACGAGGGCGGTTCGCTGGGACAGTTGCTGGCAAACTGCGAGTGGGATTTCGACTACGGCTACCGCGCGCTGAAAGTGAAAATCGGCCGTTCCGGAAAGTGGTATCCCCATGCCGAGGGGCTTGCGATGGACATTAAGGTGGTCCGGTCGATTCACGAGCAATTTAAAGGCCGGGACGTGACTATTCTGGTTGACTCCAACGACCAGTATTCGCCGGATGATGCTAAGGCCTTTCTTAAGGGCATTGATGGTATACCGCTGTATTGGTTTGAGGAGCCGTTTCGTGAAACGGTGGCAGATGGCCGCGTCTTCCGAAAATGGATGAATGAAAACGGATTTAAGGATACCCGCTACGCGGACGGCGAATACGATGCCGATGATGACGTGTTGTTGGAGCTCGGACGTAGCGGTGATCTCGATGTCTACCTGCCCGATATCCGGGGGTATGGCGGGTTAACGCGGTGGGTAAACGTGATGCCAAAGCTCGCGGATATGGGCGTGGAAGCGAGCCCACACACCTGGGGCAGCAAGCTCAAAACCCATTATGTTGCGCATCTGGCGGCGGGCGTCGGCAACGTCGATATTATAGAAGGGGTAACCTGTCTCTCCGACGATATAGACTTTGGCGACTATCCGATTGAGAATGGAAAAATCCGGGTTTCCGACGCGCCGGGATTCGGCATGAAATTGCTGACATAAAGGGGTGGCTGGCGGTTTGATGTGATGAAGAGACCTGATTCGCTCGTTGTTTTATTTTTGTTGATCATAGTATTTGGTGCTGGTCGTGTTTGCGCGGCTGAAAAACCGAATGTGATCCTCATTCTGGTGGATGACATGGGGTTCTCTGATATCGGCGCCTATGGCGGGGAGATCGAAACACCGCACCTTGATGCGCTGGCCGAGGGCGGGGTGCGGTATTCTCAGTTCTACAACGCTTCGCGCTGCTGTCCCACGCGCGCCTCGCTGATGACGGGAGTGCACCCTCACCTCACCGGCATTGGGCACATGACCAATTCGCCTCAGAATCGCCCGCCTGAGGTGATCGAAGCTTTTCCTAACTACCAGGGATTCCTCAATCAACAATGCGCTACCCTTGGTGAGTTGCTCGGCTCGGCCGGTTACGCCACTTACCTGGCCGGAAAGTGGCACCTGGGGACGCACGCGGAAGACCGCTGGCCCTTGCAGCGCGGTTTCGATCGGTTTTATGGCTGCATCGCCGGATCGACGCGCTTTTTCTCGCCGGATACCGATGAGCGCGCCGGGCGGGGTATCACTTCGGGCAATAAACCTATCACGGAAGTGCAGAGCACCACGGATCAGCCCTACTACACTACGGATGCCTTCACCGATCATGCCATCCGCTTTATCGAAGAAGGCGGTGAAGACGAACCTTTCTTTCTCTACCTCGCCTACACGGCGCCGCATTGGCCCCACCAGGCTCACGAGGAAGATATCGATAAGTATCGTGGACGGTATTTGTCGGGATGGGATCAACTGCGGGAGGACCGCTATGTGAGGCAAATCGAGTTGGAGCTTTTTGAGAAGGCATATCCACTTTCGCCCCGCGATGCCAAGGTGCCCGCCTGGTCCAGCGTGGATGAGGGACTGCGTGAGGAGCTCGACCTCCGCATGGCGGTCTATGCGGCGATGATTGATCGAGTGGATCAGAACATCGGCAAGCTCGTGGGTGTATTGAAATCGCGAGGTCTCTTTGAGAATACCTTGATTCTATTTCTGTCAGATAATGGAGCCTGCGCGGAAGGGGCGGTGCTGGGCCGGGGCGAAATCGAGGATATCGAAAAACGTAATCTCGAGACTAACAACAACTACGGTGCTGCATGGGCCAATGTTTCGAGCACGCCGTTTCGACTATACAAGCACTACACCCATGAGGGTGGCGCCGTGACGCCCTTTTTCATGCACTGGCCCGAGGGAATTCAGAAACAGGAGGGCTGGTATCGCGATTCCGCTCAGGTGATTGATGTGGTGCCCACGCTGCTTGAGGTCTGTGGTGTCGCGTATCCGGATACCTATCAGGGCCATGAACTGCATCCTCTCACTGGTATTTCTCTGGCTCCGTCCTTCACCGGCGAACCGCTTGTCCGAACTGAGCCACTCTTCTCCGAGCACGAGAACAACGCTTTCATGATAGAGGGCGATTGGAAGCTGGTCGGCAAGGGTGTGGCCGCTGCGAAAGGCCCTGATGAAGAGAAGTGGGAACTCTACAACCTCAAGGAAGACCGGACCGAGCTTCGCGATCTCGCCCTGAGCGAACCTGAGCGACTCCGGGCGATGGCTGCCACGTGGCGAGCCTGGTCACGGGAGGCACAGGTATATCCCAAAC
>PKCI01000160.1 GCA_002862135.1 Verrucomicrobiota bacterium
TTTTGACCCGCTTATTATTCACGTGCCCCACAAGACCTCGCTCTACGAAGTCGCTGAAGTTCCGGCCGAGATTTCAAAAACGGTGATCCAGTTGGTGGAGACTTTCTGGCCGGGGGCTTTGACGCTGGTGTTGCCGCGCAAACCGATCATTCCTGATATTGTAACAGGTGGACTTCCGAGCGTCGCGGTGCGCCAGGTCAACCACCCGATCTTCCATCGTATCGTGAAGAATTTCGGTGGCCCTATTGCCGCACCGAGCGCGAATTTGTTTGGACTGCTTAGCCCGACGTCCTGTCAGGCGGTGGAGGATCAGTTGGGTGGTCGGATTCCCCTGATCGTTGACGGGGGCGCCTGTGGCCAGGGTCTCGAGTCGACCATCGTGAAAATTGAGCCGGGAGAGAACAAGCCGGTCATCCGGGTGCTACGTCCCGGTCCGGTCACTGAAGTGGAACTGAAGAAGTTCGGTAAAGTCATTTTCGCAGATAAGAATGCCGACGTAGAAGAGTCAGCTCCGCAAGCTCCGGGGATGCTGGCGAATCACTATGCCCCTCGCGAGACACCGCTTCGTTTACTGGAGTGCCCGGAAGACTTCGCTCCCCAAGAAGGAAAGACCTACGCGCTGCTTAGCTATCGCGGTCAGCCGAAGGACGGCTACGTCGACCTCTACGACTGGGACGAGGTCTCTGTGCTCAGTCCGGGGTCGGGTCGTGTTGCTGAAGCGGGCATTCGATTCTTTCACGTGATGCGCCGGCTAGACATGCTGGACGTGGATGAGATTATTGCGGAACCGGTCCCGGATCGTGGGGTCGGCAAAGCGATTCTCGACAAGCTTCGCAAAGCGGCGGTGAAGTGATCTCAGCGCCACGCTTGGCGCAGTTAAGCGCCACGCTTGGCGCAGTCAAACGCCACGCTTGGCGCCGTAGAGCCTAAGGTGCAAACGGTCAGAGTATTGGAAGCCATTCGATCGAGCCAGTTCGGCGACGAAAGCCTCGTTTGCTTCGAGTTCCCCAGCGGAGATCGCTTTCGGCATGAGGAAGATGTGGTCGGCCGGGAGACGGCACTGCTCGATCATGGTCACGACTTCAGTGAAGTCAGATTCATCTCCGATCACAAATTTGAAATCCGCTTTACCGGTATCGGCTAGTTGAGTGAGAGCTTCCGGGTTAAATCGCTTTTCTTCCGCGACGCCAGAGTTGCTCAGTTTCGGCGAAACGTTGAACTGGTTGATGTCGGAAAGAAATTCGTCTCCGGGGAAGAGGGTGCCATTGGTCTCAACTTCGAAGTGCTTTGCTTCCGAGATATCTGTCAGGGCACTCATCAAATCGACCCAGGCCTTTTCCTGGAGCAGTGGTTCTCCGCCGGTGAAGACGTAGTTAGAACAGGGGAACTTTCCGATGGTTTCGACGATCTCATTGGTCTGGCAGTCGATAATTTGTTCGTCGCGCTTGAATTTCGTGCCGGAGTCGTGCTCGAAGTTCGTGTCGTCCCAATTCCAGGTGTAAGCGGTGTCGCACCAGCGGCACGACAGGTTGCAAAGACTGGCCCGAATGAAGACCGACGGGCGGCCGGTATGGCGACCTTCTCCCTGAAGGGTGTAGAAGATTTCCGGACTTCCATCCGGCATCCGGGCCAATTTCATAAGGGTACTACTGCGAGACCATTGTCACCTTGTCGGTAATGGGGCCGCGGGTGCTCTCGGGCCATCCTTCATCCTTGGGCCAGCCCAGGTAGAAAAATCCGAGGCACTTGTCGCGAGGATCGCCGAGTCCGAGCCATTCTCGCATTTCATCAGTGTAGCTGAGAGGAGGCGAAGACCAGAAACCGGCCATGCCGAGAGCGCTGGCGGTGAGGTGCATATTCTGGACGGCGCAGGCAACTGCAGCGAGTTCCTCGATCTCCGGAATTTTTTCAATCTCCTGCCGTTTCATACCAATCGCGACGACGACAGGCGCCATGAGCGGTTGCGAGCCCAGTTTATCAAACTTATCCGGGCGATGTTGATCTTCGGGAGTGATCTTCTTGTAGAGTGACTGCATGAATTCGGCGAGACGCTGGCGCCCCTCCTGAGCGAAGACGAAGAAACGCCATGGTTCGGTCATACCGTGAGTGGGAGCCCAGTTGGCGTTTTCGAGAATCGCAGCGAGGTGAGCGTTTTCGATCGGCTTCTCAGACATATCCTTTGGTTTGATGGTGCGCCGGCGGCGGATCAGTGCATTGGCGGCGGCCAGGCGGAGGGTCAGAGGATCGAGATTGGGTTGGTTCGGATCGTCGCTCATGGTTCTGGATGGAAAGGCGGGACTGTATCGCGGGTTTTTGTGGGCAACAACCGGGAATCAGTTGCCTGATTTCCGGGCCAGGCTGATGCCATTATTCTCAAGGGAGATACGCCGCTGCCGGTAGAGTGCACCTAACGCCTGCTTAAAAGCCTTTTTGCTGGCCCCGAAAGCTCGCCGAATGTCTCCGGGCGAACTTTTGTCGGTTAGCGGGATGCGGCCATTATTCTTCTCGAGGGCCTCGAGAATGCGATCGGTGAGTTGGGTGACGCGGCCGTATCCCACCTTTTCGAGGGAGAGGTCGATCTTGCCGTCGGGTTTGACAGCGGCGATAAAGCCATCAAACGACTCACCGATTCGAATAGGATGCTGCAGGCTACTTTCGTGAATGAGCCCTTTGAATCGTTGATCGATCACTGCCATGTAGCCCAGCGGCGTGCGTTCTTGGATGATGAGGGCAACCGGGTCGCCGGTTTTGTAGTGAGGCCGGGACTGGTTGAGGAAACGATTGATCTTTGAGGTCGCAATGATCCGATCGGAGACCTCGTCGTGGAGGACTTTGACAACAGCCACTTCGCCTTCTTTGATGCGGTGATTCTGCTCTTTGAAGGGAAGAAGCAGATCCTTCGGAAAATTCCAGTCGAGAAAGGCTCCAGCGCGCGGGTGGACGGAGACGACTTCGAGTGCGGCGATTTCACCCACCTGGCAGGAAGGCTGTTGAGTGGTCGCAACGAGACGATCTTCGGAGTCACGGGAGATAAAGACATTGAGAGCGTTTCCCGGTTCGGAGCCCTCGGGGACCTCTCTGGTTGGAAGTAGAATTTCGCCCAGTTCACCACCGTCCAACACGAGCCCGTGATCGGATTCGTAGAGGGCAATAAGCTGATTGATTCTGCCAAGCTGCGCCATCTGCCAAGGTAGACGAAAAGCACGGGAATGCGAGGTGTAGGTGGAGACTACCGACAAGTCGATTTATGGATTATTCCATAATTCGGGGGAGACAGATCAAGCACGCAGGGCTCATGTGGATATAGATAGACAATCATGGATTTAATGAAAAGGGCCCAAAACCGAAACGATGACTTGGAGAAGTGATAATGACACGATTAGGTCTCATTACAGTTTTGCCATGGATTGAGGCGTACGATTCAATCGCACGATGAAAAATGCCTTATTTTTTTTGGCAGCCTCAATTGCTTTGCTGACTGGAGCGGGCGCTGCCGAGAAGCCCAATATTGTTTTCATTCTTGCCGATGATCTGGGGTTTCGAGAGTTGGGATGCTATGGGCAAGAGAAGATTCAGACGCCCAGAATCGATCAATTGGCAAGGGAGGGAATGAAATTTACGCGGGCTTATTCAGGCAGTCCAGTTTGTGCTCCTTCGCGTTGTGTTTTGATGACTGGCAAGCATCCGGGACATGCCATTGTTCGGAATAATCGGGCGATGACGCCCGAAGGGCAGTATCCTATCCCGAAAAGCGAGGAAACGATTGCTGAGTTACTTGCGCAAGAAGGCTACATCAGTGGAGCTTTTGGTAAATGGGGGCTGGGTAATATCTGGTCTGAAGGTAATCCGAACGAGCAGGGGTTCGAAAAGTTCTTTGGCTACAACTGCCAGGCGCACGCGCATTCCTACTATCCGGCGACCCTATGGGATAATGATCAGAAGTATCCTCTGAAGAACGATCCCCCGGTGCCGGGCCATGCAGGGCTGGTAGGCGGCAGTGATCCGCGAAATCCCGCGAGTTACGATATTTTCAAAGGTCAGGATTACGCTTCCGATCATATTGCCAATCAGGCTTTGCAGTTCATCAAGGACAACAAAGATCGTCCGTTTTTTCTCTACTATCCCAGCCTGATTCCACATGTCGCATTACATGTGCCGGATGAGGACCTAAAGCCCTATCTTGATGAAGGTTGGAATGATCCACCGTTCACGCGGGAGAGAGGCTACGGCTACACTCCGCACTTTACCCCACGCGCTGCTTATGCAGCGATGATCACGAGGCTGGATACCTATGTTGGACGGGTGATGGACTTGATTGATGAATTAGGACTCACAGACAACACTATCGTTGTCTTCTCCTCGGACAATGGTACGACTCATCTGAAAAACGAAGTGGACTACGACTTTTTTGCCAGTGTGGGAGAATTGCGTGGTCTTAAAGGGCAACTTTGGGAAGGCGGTATTCGCGTGCCGCAGATTGTAAAGTGGCCCGGCAAAGTTGAAGCGGGAAGCACGACCGATCAGGTGACTGGTTTTGAAGATTGGCTTCCGACGCTGCTTGATTTGATAGGTGCTGGAGAAGCAGTGCCGGAAGAAGTCAGCGGCATCAGTATTGC
>PKCI01000133.1 GCA_002862135.1 Verrucomicrobiota bacterium
TGTTTGGCTTGGCTCAGGCAGAATCCATTGATCGATCGGAGCCGATGGCTTTCGGCAAAGGAGGGCAGAAGAAAATGCTCTATGATCGGCGGCAGAGGCCTCAGGCGGTGTATCTGGATGGCAAGGTGCACCTGGTATTCAACGGTGGGGGTAGGGCCGGTGAGGATCCCAGTTTCAGAACCGCGCCCATGGCGACGACCTACGATCCGGAAACACGTTCGTTCTCAAGGACGGTCACGCTTGGAAAGCGGAGTAAGGATCATCACCATGGGCCGGTGATTTGGGCAGATGATTCCGGGTATCTTCATGTGCTTTCAGGCTGTCACCGGACGCCGGGAACGCATTTGATCTCGAAGAAGTCAGGTTCCATTGGCGAGAGTCTCGATGACTGGAAAGAGGGAGCGCAGATTGGCAAGAGTATTTCCTATCCCACGGTCTACAACATCGAGGGGGGCAAGGAGATGATCTACTATCGGGTCCTCGGTCATATTGGTTACTGGACTTACAGCGTCACCGAGGATGGAGGAGAAAGCTGGGAGACACCCGAGAAGGCGGTGACGGATATGGATGCGGCAGGGCGCTTTGAGTGGTCTTCTTACCAGACGAAGTTGTTGAGTCCGGATGGCAAAACGCTTCACGTCGCGTTCATCGTTTATGACGACTGTAAATTCGAGGATCCTGACCGGGCCATGTCGGAACGACTTTACAACCCGCGCTATCGGGAGAAGACGGGGCAGGATTGGAAATACAATCTTTACTACATCCAGATCGATCTGGCCTCCGGCGACGTCACGAATTTCGAGGGCGAGACGATGAAGACGCCGATGGAAGTGGATTACGCCGATCAGCGTTGTCGTATCTGGGATACCGAGTGGCGAGGTTCCGGCGTGCCGCCCAGTATCGTGCTGGATGAGAAAGGGCAGCCGACTTTTCTCCATGTGCTGTCAGGGGATTATTCCAAGCAGGAGGCGAATTACTTCTATGTGTTCCACGATGGGGACGAATGGCAAAAGACTTTCATCACTGAGTCCACGCATCAGTGGAACAGTGGGCACCTGAGGAGAGAGCAAGACGGCACCCTGATCGCCTTTCTCGTGGTGGGGGATGAATTCTTGAAATCCGATGGTCTGATGGATAGCCATGGGGGAGGTCGCATCGAAGAATGGCGCTCTTCGGATGAAGGGAAAACGTGGCAGCGAAAGCGAGACCTCACGCCAAAGGCTTCGAAGTTCTCCGGTTGGCGTTTCAACAACGTCCAGCCTGTAACAAAGCCCGGGGGTGAGATCGTTCCCGGGATGCTGCTGTTCTACGGCTGGGGAGATCCCTATTCGCCGCAGGCGAAAGCCTTTCTGATCGACGAGACTCACCAGCTGAAAGCTGGCATCTAATTACAGGTCCTTTTCCGTCTGCGGGAAGCGCTTGCGCGCTGAGCTGTCCAGAGGTTGCCCGGTTCTCAGGTTCCACCATTCATGGGCGCGCTCAGGATCGTAGTTGGGATTCTTGATCGGAATGCGGGCGCTGACTGAGATTCGCCAGTTGGCGAGCTTCTTCTGCAGGTCGGCGACTTTGCCTTTGCGCTCTTCGATGAGGTTGTTCTCTTCACCAATGTCCTCGGCGAGGTGATAGATCTCGATGTCACCGGTGCCGTCGAGGTATTCGATCAGTTTCCAATCTCGCTCGCGAATGGCACTGGCGGGACGGTCGTGGTGATAGTGCGGGTAGTGCCAGTGAATGGCAGCGCGATCGAGTCGATCTACTTGTCCCGTCAGGACCGGGAGGAGATCGTGACCATCGATGGTCTGATGCTCCGGCAGCTCGCCTCCGGCGGCAGCGACGAAGGTGGGATAGAAGTCGTAGCTGATGACGGGTTCGGCGCTGGTGCTGCCGGCGGCAACTTTGCCGGGATATTTGACGATGAGTGGCACGCGAATGCCACCTTCGGTCAGGGCACCTTTCTCACCCTTGAGCGGAGCGAGATTGGAAACGTTGTCGTCGGCGGCTTCGTTGTAATCGTAGCGACGGTAAAGCCCGCCGTTGTCGGAGGTGAAAACGATGATGGTGTTGTCGGTCAGTCCCTGGGCTTCGACTTCGTCGACGAGTCGTCCGACGAGGGCGTCCACTTCTTCGACCATGGCGGCGTAAATGGGGTTGGGCAGTTCGCGTTTGTGCTCGGCGGCTCGGGCGCGGTATTTCTTAACCAGGGATGCTTTGCTCGCGAGAGGGATGTGAACGGCGTAGGGCGAGAGCATGAGAAAGAACGGCTTGTCTTTGTTCTCGCGAATGAAGTGTTCACAGGCCTCGGCTTCGAAGTCGGTGCGGAACTGATCAGGCTTCGGCTTCAGTGTTTGGGTGGAGTTGCTGGCGACCCTGTATTTGCCGGGAAGGTGCGGGCCATTGATCCCGAGATCGTAGTCATAGCCTTGGTGACCGGGACCGAACTGGGGGTGCATGCCGAGGTGCCACTTGCCGACGTAGCCGGTGGTGTAGCCGGATTCTTTCAGTTGCTCGGCCACAGTGATGGTGTCGAGCGGCAGCGCCATGGTGGTTTGCGGGTCGATGACGCGCTCGAAGGGGCGCCAGTGACCGGGGATGTGCGCGGTGATGCCGATACGGGCCTGGTTTTGTCCGGACTGAACCGCGCAGCGGGTCGGGGAGCAGACGGCTCCGGCGGCGTAGGCATCGGTGAAACGAATGCCCTCGCTGGCGAGTTGGTCGAGGCGAGGCGTATCGATGAAGTCGTTGCCGTAGCAGCCGAGGTCGCCCCAGCCCATGTCATCGATGAAGATGAAGATAATGTTGGGTTGCGCCGCATGCACGGAGGTGCCGATCAGGCAGGCGAAAGTGAGGATCATGGTTTTGAAACGAGTCATGATGAAATTAGAAGTGGGAAGGTGAAATCTTGGAGAAAAGAAAGTGGGTGATCAATTAGGAATCGCTGCGTTGGCATACTGCTCGGCGAGAGTTTGAGTCCGTTGCCGAAGTTGTTCGAGGACTGATAGGTATTCGGGGTCGTCGACCAGGTTGGTGAGTTCGTCAGGGTCGTTTTTCAGATCGTGAAGGAATTCATAGTGGGGCTTCTGATCGGTGTAGCGGGCATACTTGAAGCGAGCCCCACGAACGCCCAGCCAGGACATGGCATACTTGGGGTTCTGGTGTTCACAGAAGAAGTCGTCGCGCCAGACTTCAGGTGGAGTGTTGTTTTCGATGATCGGTTTGAGGCTACTACCCTGGTAGCTGGTAGGGATTTTCACCTGGCCCCAATCGAGAAATGTGGCGGGCAGGTCGAGGTTGAGGGCGACGGGATCGACGGTTCTTCCTCTAAGGTCTTCGGGAAGGCGGGGATCATACACAATGAGAGGGACGCGCTGGGATTGTTCATGATGCGACCACTTGCCGGCAAAGCCGCGGTCGCCCATGTAGTAGCCGTTGTCCGAGGAGTAGACGATGATGGTGTTCTCGGCGAGGTCCTCCTCCTCCAGCGTCTCCAGCACACGATGGATGACGTGATCGATTCCGGAGAGCATGCGGAAGTAGGCGCGCAGGTTGAGCCGGTATTTCTCCGGCGTATCCCAGCGCCAGTGATAGCGCTCCCGGTGGTTCGAGGTTTTGAAGAACTCCGGCTGTGATTTAAAGATGGCCGGGTCTGACAAACGGGGAGCGGGCATCTTGACGTCATCGTATTTGCCGTCCATGGCTTTGGGCCAGGGGAAGTGCCCGGTTCCCGGAACGAGGTCTTTGTCCTCAGCGTGGCCAGCGTTGAACCAGAGGTTGAGGCAGAAAGGACGATCATCGTCCTGCATTGATTTCAGAAACTCGACGCCGCGATCGCCGATGAGTTCGGTGGTGTGGCGCTTCGACCCGTCCGGCATCTCTTTGAAGTAGGGGCGTCGAAAGATGCTTTCGTAATCATCGAAGTGATCCTCGGGCTGAAATCCTTTCGGCATCTTCGCATGCCATTTTCCGAAAAGGGCGGTGCGGTAGCCGGCCTGGCTCAATTGATCTGAGAACAATTTGGTGAGAGCCTCGGGTTTGACCCTGTCGGACCCATCCGCTTCGACGGAGGAGAGGGAGGTCAGTCCGGTGAGAATGGTGGTTCGGCTGGCCCAGCAGGTTGAGCGAGTCACGAACATATTTTCGAAACGCACCCCGTTCGCCGCGAGTCGATCGATTGTTGGTGTTTCGACAATGGGATGCCCGGCGCATCCGAGTGTGTCGTGGCGCTGATCGTCGGCGAAAAAGAAAAGGATGTTAGGACGGGAGGAATCTGCCCACAGAGGCGATACGAACGTGGCCGCCAGCGCAAATAGAGTGAATCCTATTCTTTTCATGAGCGAGGGCTCTCAGCCGATTCAGAACGACGGCACTAAAACAGCGGCTCGCTCATTTCGTCGTTCATCGTTTCCCAGATCTTGATCAGTTCTTCGAGCTGCTCCGGGTTGGATTGAGCGAGATTGTTTTCTTCGGAGATGTCCTCGGAAAGGTCGTAGAGTTCCCATTTGGACGGGCCGAATTCATT
>PKCI01000151.1 GCA_002862135.1 Verrucomicrobiota bacterium
AATCATACGCTGAGAGTGTTACCGATGTGAGAGTAGAGGGTAACCACGCAATCGGGTGATACGCCAATGGGTATCAGACTAACTGATGGCGCAGGATAAACAAGGCGATGCCGACGAGCAGAAAAACAGTAGCGGCGATTTCTTTTTTTCCAAAATGTTCAGCCCGGTGATGGAAGCGAACAAACTCGAGCAGTTTGCCAGTAGGGCAGCCGTATTGGCAGTAGCCCATCGGGACAAACGCTGAGAAAATGAGGCTGCTGATGAGGAGGGTGATGGTGACCCATCCCGCAGCTTCCCAGGCATAGCCGTCGAAAGGTTCGAGCGAGGCCACGTCAAAATCGAGGGCCAGCATCCCAACTAGAAAGACCCAGGCGAGAAGGAGAACGGGAATGGGTTTGAGCCATCGCTCCTTCTTGGCAGGGATACTGAATTGCCACTTCTTCGGCACATAGCGTTTCAGCAGTTGTTGAGCAGCGCCATGGGGACAGGTCTGATGGCAATAGACTTGCCGACCGGTAGTGACTGGAATCAGGAGCGACGCGGCAACTAGCAATACTAAACCGGGGCTGATGAGCCAGGCAATGCCAGCCTGGCTCCAGCCCAACAGGACGGCCTGGGCGACCATGTCTCCACTGATGAATCCCACGTAGATGACGAGGAACCATTGATAGGCGATTCGAACTTTCTTGAGGGACCGAAGCCGGGTGAATGCCATGAGGCAGGCTAGGATGATAAGGGCAACGAGAAAGATATCCCGGGCTTTGAAGTCGATGGACAGCGATATTCTATTGGTAGCTTCAGGAGCTTCCTCTTCCTGGAGCGTGAGAGCTACTGCTTCAGCGAGAGCATAGCTTGTCATGGTGGCTCCACTGACGCCGTCAATGCCATGCTCGGTGTAGTCTTTACCAAGGAAACTGGTGACTTCGAGGTTTTCGAACTTCCGGAAGAAGTATTTTTCGAAAATGACGTCCTCGACGTAGCGCGCGTTGTCGTAGCTCTTACGAATCTTGACGCCGACTAGTGTCTTTCGGTCGGGATTGAGGCCAATGAGTACATCAATCGGACCTTGGTATCCCTGGATTCGATTGGCGAGATGGGCGGTGTTGAGTGCCCAGCCGAGATTCGTGCCATCCGATGACTGAACATCATACACAGGAGGAAAACTCTTTACCCCAACCAGTCTGGCCGCTTCAGGGAAAAAAGTTTGTACTTCTTTCAAACTGACCAGGTCCGGAAATCTCAAGTTGGGACCTTCTCCGGCGAAGCGATAGATAACGCCCTCATTGATGGCAAGGCTGGTCAGGGTGGCCCCACTGACCGCATCAATGTCTTGAAGTTCTGCCATTTCTTCCCACGTTTTGCCCGAGTAGGCTCCGAGGAATTCCGGCTCCTCGATAATCTTTTCGACGTGATCTTCGGTGTCGCCACTTTTGAGAATGCGGGCACCGAGGCAGGTGCTGGAATCGTCAAAGACCAGTAGCGTTGTCGTCGGGCCTGAGTATCCGATGATCCAATCGCTTGTGGGCGACGTCATCGCATAGAAGCCGACGCGTTCGCCGGCTTCGTTGAGAATGAACTGAGTCCCGTCGCCCTGGGGTTTGTCCGCGAAGGCGAAGGCTTCGGGCAACCACTCAATGACGTCACCAATGGTGACTTCGGGAACGGATTCCTGTGAGCGAATCCAGTCGTGTTGGGAACGAATGAGCCATACGATGGCCACGAGGATGGCCACCCGATAGAATTGGATCAGTCGTCCCCGCCAGGCTGGTCGAATCATTCAGAGGACTCTAAGGCAAGAACCTGAACAGCGTCAGCGTGAATATTGCCGGTAGACTCTTCGTTTGAGAGAATGACGGCAGCGGGGACCGCACCTTCGAACTTATAGATGCCAAGGGAGTGGAACCCTTTCTCCAAGGTGGTGGCCACTTGCTGGTTCACCCGCTGTTCGGCTGTGCCGCTCTTGGCGCCTTCGACCATAACGAGCGCGTTGGGCGAACGATTTTCGTGGGGCTGCCAGGAGATGCGCACTTCATAATTGCCGGATTTGGGCGGTGTGAATTCGTAGCGGGCGGTGGCCGACTGCTTACCGGAGGCGGCATACTCGTAGTTGCGACCGATGAAATTATTGAGGCCTTCTCCAGTCTTCCAATCGCCAGTCTTTTTGGCTTTATCGTTGTCTACGACGATGCCAGGCAAAGACTGGGGATAGATGAAGGAATATGCGATTGGAGCCATCTCAGAAAGGGTGGAGTCCGCTTCAAAGTCATGGGACAGATCTACGCGGCGCATGTTGCCGGGCAGTTCGAGTAATTCCACCATTTCAGGCCAGTATTCTTCGTAAACGTCGCGAGGACCGCAGTCCTTCTCAATGCAGATCGCAGCGGCTTTGCCAACCACCACACCCATCATGCCGCAGGTCTTCATGACGCGAACGGTGCCGAGCGCTTCGTGGGTGACACTGATGTTACGTCCCGACGTGAAGAGGTTGTTGATGTTGCGTGAGTAAAAGCAGCGGTAGGGCACGGGATAGCCGATGCGTCTATCGATAGCTCGGTTGTGATGGGCCACGGAGATGAAAGGATTGTCCTTGTACTTGCCGAGGTATTCTTCCTTTGGGTAGTGCAGGTCGACGGACCAGGTCGTAAGCACGCAGCCATCAGGGAATTCTTTTTTGGCGACAATGTCAGACTCGCTGAGGACGACATCTCCGATGATTTGCTGGGTTTCTCGAGTGCCACCGATGTAGGCGAGCCACTTGAGTTGAGCGTTGGCGTGACCCTTCTCCAAAGGGTCGTAGTCGGCGAACATCCCTTTGTTTTTGATGCCGTTCCAAGCACCGAAGGAGGCGAGCAGGTTCCAGTCGCGGATTTTTTCTAGATCGTTGAGAGGATCCAGATCGTAGCCGCTCTCCCAGAACCACTCGGCGTGAAACCGACGGGGGTAGGGGAACTCTTCTTCAGTAAGATCATGGGCCCACGGTGTTTCGGGGAAGAATTGCTCCTCGGTGGTGTTTTCCCACATCCACATGTTGCTCATGCCCATGCGGCCTTTCTCGTGCATTTCGATGTCAGCGCCGGCCCACATGCCGATGAAGCCGTGTCCGGTGGTGTCGACGAAGAAGGGCGCTTCAAACTTGCGAATCTTGTTGGTGCGGGTTTCCAGGGCGAGCACGGCACCTATTTCTTCCGTGCTGTTCATCTCGACGTCAAAAGCGTGGTGGCCGAGGAAGAGCGAGATGTTCTTCTCATTGCGAAGGATCTTCTCCTTCTTTTCGTCCTCCCACTCATCAAAGGGGGCAGGGGAGGAGGAAGCTGAGTCTTCGAGTTCGCGAATAATGTCCCCGACAGGGTAGAGTCCGCCGGGCGTATTACCCTTGGCCCAGACGCGGATTTCAGAACTACCGTTGCCACCGAGGACATCGCGGTTCTGGATCAGCGCGACTTTGATTCCCATTCGGGCAGCGGAAACCGCGGCACCCATGCCGGAGTAACCACCACCCACAACGACGAGGTCGAAGTCGCCGGCATTCTCTGGCTCAGCCTCCATGCCTAGCATGGTGCGGCGCCAGTCAGGTAGAGGGGTGTTGCCGTTATCGGGAGTGAAATCGGGATTGGTCGTGAGAACGATGGCATCGCAACGTCCACAGAAACCAGTTAGATCTTTCAGCGCCAGCTCGACCTCTCCGGGCTTGAGTTCAACGGTCCCGCCGTTCTGCCAGGCCCATTCCGGGCTTTCGTTGCCGAATTCGGTGTCGAGTGCTTCGCCCCCGATGGCGATCTCAAAGCGTCCCGGGGAGCCTTTCCGTTCAAAGGTAGCCGCCCAGTCCTTGGTGCGAACCCAAACGTGATAGGTGCCGGCTTCTTCGATAGAAATCGTGGTGGAGGCATCTTCGACCGGCTTGCCGAGTCCGTGTGCGAGCAGATAAGGGGATCCCATGATTTCGATAAACTGGGTATCGAGCTTCCAGCCGCCGTGAGAGGCAAAGCCTTCGGCTTCAACAAGGATTTCAGCTGAGCTGGCCTGAGTGGTCGCCGTTAGGTTAAGAAGGGCTGCCAGAGCGCCGAAGAGGGTGGATTTGATCGTCATGATGGTGGGTGTTTTGAGGAGAGTGAGTATTCTTCAAACCGTCCTTTTGAGGAAGCTAAAATTGAAGTGTTTTGGCCTTCACATTTCACCACATCTTTTTTGGGAGATCCATTCGGGCAGTTTTACAAACTCGATGCGATTGTCGATATATCGGATAGCGGTAGCTACCTGATCCAGTCCCGCATCGAGCGGACAGGTGATTAGCGAGATCGTCACGCCAGCAAGTCTAAAACCGGCTTGTGGTGTTCGACGCCGGTGAGCTTGAAGTTGAGGCCATTCATTCGGTAGGTGAGCTGATTGTGGTCCAGTCCGAGGCAGTGAAGAATCGTGGCCTGCAGGTCGTGCACATGAACCGGGTTTTCGACCACGTTGAATCCCAGTTCGTCGGTCTTGCCATATTGAAT
>PKCI01000056.1 GCA_002862135.1 Verrucomicrobiota bacterium
GATCCGATCCAAAGCTTCATCAAAGGAGGAATTAATCAGATCAGGAATCCTCGCCGTCTTCGATGATCCGGCCGTGCAGATCCGGGATCATCAGTATCTCTCCACAGTCGCGGAACGGACAGGTCATTTCCGTGCCAAAAAGGTCAGGAGTGGCAGAGAGGCGAGCAGAGCAATGGGGACATTCGAATCGAAGGGGCATGACTAGAAAGTAGCAAAAGTTCTATTTCTGTAAGCCCAATCGAATCGCTTATCATCAGATTTGTTGAATGCGTCCCGAATTTAGCATTAGCTACCGGCGATGGATCAATTCGAAATCGAGCAGTTCTGCGGCGGCCTTTTCCAAACCAATGGCTACCTCTTTAATACTGGCGCCAAGTATTGGCTGTTCGACGCACCGGACGGTGTGGCGGAGTGGCTTTCGGGCAAAGGAGTCGAACTGGACGGGCTCATCCTCACTCACCAGCATCATGACCACATCATTGGGGCCGGCAAGGTCGTCGAGGCATTCGGGTGCCCCGTATGGGCTCACTCTGAACCCTCCGAAGATCTCACCATGGCGAAGCGACTCGAGGCAATGATCGGTATGCCATGTGATCTTGACCCGTATCAAATCGATCACCTCCTCGAGGGGGAAACCGCCCTCCATCTACCGGAACTCCCGGTCAAAATTCTTCACGTTCCCGGTCACTCACCGGACAGCCTTTGTTTCCTGATCGACGGTCACCCCCTCCTCGTGGGTGGCGACGTCCTCTTCAGTGGAGGCATCGGTCGCACCGATTTCCCGCACGGTGATCACGATCTCCTGATTTCAGGAATCAAGGAGAAGCTCTGCCCGCTCCCCGAAGAGACCCAGGTTCTTCCGGGACACGGCCCCACCACCGCCATTGGAATCGAGAAGGCAACAAATCCTTTCCTGCAATGAATGAGGCAAGGATGTCTTTCACTACGTGACCATGTAGATCAGTCAGGCGGAAGTGATGCCCCTGATGGGCTTCCAGTATTTACTCAAATTCAGCTGGGTCGTTAGATGTCGCTGCCGTGTTGACGGTGTTTCCAGGGATATCCGTCCCCCTGACTTACCTTACTGGAAAAAGGCGATTTTTTGTGGCGCATCAGTGCCAGCGGATCCCACTTGCCACAATCCTGAGGGGAAACGGCAAATCTTTCGCAATATTTGCCACGACTTCCAGCCTCAAATCCGGCAACTTTACCGTCATGAATGATCAAATGTGCCGACTTCTCAGCACGATCTTTCTTCAGGCTGGGATCATCTCAAGCTTGCTCTTGATCTTTATCTGGTCGTAACTCGGCAGTGATGATCCAACCGAATGGCTCAAGACGAGCGGTTTAAAATCTTCGTCGGACTCTGGTCGCCTACAATCCACTCCATTTTTTCAACCCCCATCAAACTTTCCTCACCTCGTCACTCCACAAAAAAGCCCCACCCGTTCGGGTGAGGCTTTTGCATAAATGGTAGTGAAAACTGGAACAGATCAGGAATCAGCCCCGGGGTTTTTCTCGAGCACCTTATCGATGAGACCGTAGGCAGCCGCCTCTTCAGCGGGCATGTAGTTGTCGCGATCAGCGTCACGTTCGATGTCCTTAACCGTCTTTCCAGTGTGGAAAGCGAGGATCTCGTTAAGGCGCTTCTTCAACGAATACATGAACTCAACGGTCCGCTCCACGTCGGAAGCAGTACCCTGGGCACCACCAGAAACCTGGTGGATCATGATGTGTGAATTCGGAAGCGCGTAACGCTTGCCCTTCGTTCCCGCGGTAAGGAGAACAGCTCCCATGGAGGCGGCCATACCCATACAGTAGGTATTCACATCACAAGTCACGAACTGCATCGTATCGTAGATTGCAAGCCCTGCTGTCACGGAACCACCGGGGCTGTTGATGTAAACGTTAATATCCTTGTTAGGATCCTGCATCTGCAGGTAGAGCATCTGGGCGATGATATAATTCGCCAGCGGATCGCTGATACCCTCGCCGATAAAGATGATGCGGTCCTTCATCAGTCGGGAAATCAGATCGAACTGGATCATGGAGTTCCCTTCCTTTTCAATCACGCTGACGTTCTTGACCGGATCAATGATCCGTTGCTGCAGGTGAGGAGGGAGAAGTGGGGAGAGTTCTTGTACGTCGTCTAAAGACATGGCAGGTGATTTATTGAAAGTTTACGTGTGGAACAGGTCAGTCGTTCGGGAAAAGCAATTTCTTACTTTTCCTCGGCCGGTGCGTCAACCTCAGTGACCTTAGCATTCGAGCGAAGAAACTCAATGGTCTTGGAGATAACGATGTCCTGATGAATATTCTCGAATCCGTTGTTTTCACGGAGTTCACGGGCAAGCTTCTTGACCGGGCGGCGCTGCTGCTGCGCCATCATCATGACGCGCTGGGAAACCTCTTCCTGTGAAGCAGAGATGCCTTCCTTTTGAGCGATCTCTTCGAGAATGAACATCGTTTTCACGTTGTTCTTCGCCTGGGTTTCGGCACTCTTCATGAGGTCTTCCTGGTTTTCCTCGATGTCGCCTTCGCTCATGCCCTGCTCATAGCCACGGGAAACCAACTGGTTCACCTGACGCTGGGTTTCGTTGAAAACGATGTGCTGAGGCAGGTCGAACGTCATTTCATCGTTGAGGTGAGCCAGGATCTGGTTGTCGATAACCTGGTTACGGCTCTGAGCCATCTGCTGCTCGAACTGTGCGCGCACATTGTTCTTGAGATCTTCGAGGGACTCGGCGCCCATGGCCTGAGCGTGGGCGTCATCCAAGGTCGGGAGCTCGCGCTCTTTGACCTGGGTAACTTTGATCTCATAGGTCACGGTCTTGCCAGCTACGGCCTCAACCGGGAAATCTTCGGCAAACTCGGCGTCAAAAGTCTTGGTGTCGCCAGCGCACATACCGTCAACTGCCTTGGAAAGACCGGGGATGAATTCACGGGGCTCTTCACCCTCTTCCGGAACGTCGGCCCAGTGGCTCTCACCCTTGGCAAGTGGCCCGGCCTCTTTTTCAAGCTTGTCCTCGAGAGGCTCGCCGTCGAGCGTGCCGGTGTAGTCCACCACAACAAGGTCAGTGGGCTGAGCAGCGCGATCAACATCGGTTGGCACGGCCTGTTGCTTTCGCATGTTGTCGAGGTATCCGCCAATCATGTCGCCAGTGACTTCCATCTTCTGAACTTCGACTTCGATCTCTTTATAGTCGGCCACTTCTACTTCGGGCTCGGTCACCACCTCAACGGCCAGCATGTAGGAACCGTCAGCTTCGAACTGCTCGCGCTCGACCTGGGCGATACCCAGGATGGCGAGATTCTCTTTTTCGCGAGCTTCGCCGTAGGCAGAGCGTGCAAGGCGGTCCTTGAGTTCGCCCTCGATGTCAGCGGCATAGCGCTTTTCGATCACTTTGGCGGGAATCTTACCGGGGCGGAAACCGGGCACTTTGGCCTGAGCGGAATAGGCAGCCACGATCTGCTTATGGGTATCGGTCACTGTATCAGCCGGGATCTCGGCCGAAAGGCGGGCTTTGCACTCGGGAAGGCGTTCTACAGTTATGTTCATAGTTTCGGCTTATTAAGGCAGGAAGGGGTTCCTTCAAAAGGGGGGCGGGAATTTAGATCAAGCCTTTCTGCTTTGCACCCTATAAATTTCGGACTTTTTTGAGCGGAAAACCGGGCAAATAAGTACTGTTTACTGAAGTTCAAGCTTCGAGAAAAACCTCCATGTCTGCCGGCAAGGGACATACCCAGTCCTGATCTTTCCATCCGAAACCCGAGGCATGCAGCGCGTGGCGATTCAGGAGCAATTGCTCCTGAAGCGCTGAAGTCCAACCAGTTTCAATGAAATTGAGGTAACAGTTCTCGTCAGGACCATAGATTTTGTCGCCGACGATAAAATGCCCTGCATGAGCCGCATGGACGCGGATCTGGTGCATTCGACCCGTTTTCGGGAAGCAGCGCAGCAATGCGAAGCGATCACCGTTGCTGGTAGCCTTCTCTAAGCGTTTCACGACCTCGAATCTGGTCTCACTGGGCTTTCCGTCCGGATGAACCATCTGTTTCACCCAGATCGGCGACTCCAACAGCTCTCCCTTTCGGAGAATAGGCTCCTCCACGGTGAATTCGTCCTCCTCCGGCCAACCCCAAACGAGGGCGTGATAGGATTTGCGGAACTCCCTCTTTTCCATGGCAATACTAAGTTCCCGGGCCACCTCCTTGGTCTTGGCAACAAGAACGATCCCGCTCGTCTCCCGGTCGAGGCGATTAATCAGGGAAAGCTGCCCACCATTGGCTAACTCATAGATGCAAAGAGCTTTGAGGCCATCAAGCAGAGTAGGGGGGTTGCCCGGAACGGAAGGGTGGACCAGAAGATGCGG
>PKCI01000029.1 GCA_002862135.1 Verrucomicrobiota bacterium
TCTCTGATCAGAACGAAAACTGTCAGTTACTCTCGGGATTCGTCTCGGGCTCAAGCGCATCAACCCGTTTTCGCCACGCGCGCAATTCCTTTTGCAATCGCTCGGCGATCGCCGGATGGGCGGCGGCCAGGTTGGTTGATTCGCCGGGGTCCTGGTCCAGTCGATAGAGTTCCAACGGTCTATCCTCGTAATACTCAAGCAATTTCCAATGGCCCTGGCGAATGGCGCCTACCGGAGACGTGGTGGAATAATAATGCGGGTAATGGAAATGCAAGGTGTCGCGGTTCAGCGTGGCCTGCGGATCACGCAGCAAGGGCAGGAGTGTTCGGCCGTCAGTCGGTCCGTCCGGTCGTTCCGTGATCTGCGCGGTGTCAAGAAAGGTGTGGAAGAGATCGCAGGAAACCACCGGCGTGGAACACCTGCGATTGGATGTCACGCCGGGACCGCGAACGATCAGGGGCACCCGAATGCCGCCTTCGTAACACGAACCTTTGCCACTTCGCAGCGGAGCGTTGTTCGCGACCTGCAGGCCTTTGTTCAACTTACAAAAACGAGTGAAGCCGCCATTGTCGGACGAGAACACGACGAGTGTGTTCTCACGCAGGCGAAGTTCATCCAACTTCGCCAGCACCCGACCGATGTTCTCATCCATGCTGTGGACCATTGCGGCATAGTGAGGGTTTCGCTGCCGATGCCCGTCCGTAATTTTCCTCCGATAATGCTCCACCAGCTCCGGCTTGCCCTCAATCGGTGTGTGGACGGTGTGATACCAAAGGTTGACGAAGAACGCTCGCTTGGCAGCCGCTTGTTCCTCGATGACTGCGATCGCCTTGTCAGTCAGGACATCGGTCAGGTAGTCGCCTTTGCTTGAAGGTTCCAGATCCGGCACGTAGCGCCAATCCTGGAAGTAGGCGTCGCCATTGAAGGGATGCCAGAAGGACTGCGGCGCGCCCCAGAGTGTGCCGCCGATGTTGCGGTGGAATCCATGCGCCTGCGGATACGTTTCCGCACGACCGACATGCCACTTGCCCAGGTGAACGTTGTAGTAACCCGCGTCTCGGAGCAGTTCGGCGAAGGTGGTTTCCTCGACCGGCAACGAATCACGGCAGATTGGGTTCAACAGCTTGCGATTGCCACGATTGGATGCTGCTTCGCGCCAGATGGTCATGTGCAGCCTGGCGGGGTGTTTTCCCGTGAGGATAGAAACACGAGTGGGCGTGCAAACAGGGCTTGCCGAATAGGCGTCGCTGAAGCGCATGCCCTGGCGCGCGAGACGATCGAGATTCGGGGTTTCGTGAAGGTCGCTGCCGTAACACCCAAGATCCGCCCAGCCAAGGTCGTCAGCGAGAATGAACACGATGTTCGGTCTGGTCGGCGCGGCAGATGCGCTGAACACCAACACCAGGAAGGTGGCCAAATGCAAAACGGTCTTCATGTGGTAATGGCAGCAAGAATTGACTAATTCAATCTGTTCTTCAAGATCGCAGTCGCTGCATGTCGATGAAACACCTATCCCTTTGCGCCCTGGCTGGGTTCCTCATAAGTTGGAATGCCGCGGCGGATCCGCTGATTGTTCGCACGGACTCCGGATCGATCCGAGGCGCGGCCATGGGTGAGCACGCCTGGGCGTGGTTGAGTATTCCCTACGGCAAACCGCCTTTCGGCCCGCTGCGCTGGAAAGCTCCGGAGAAACTCGACCCCTGGGACGGAATCCTGTCCTGCGAACAGCCGGCCAAGCGACAGCGCGAACGCGGCGGAGTCGAGGACCGACTCTATCTCAACGTCTGGCGGCCACAGAACGATGATCGAGATCTGCCCGTGCTGGTCGATATTCACGGAGGCGGCAACATGGGCTACGACGGCATGGCGAACGTGATGCGCACGATCGCCCACCATGCGAACTGCGTGGTCGTGACAATGAACTATCGCATCGGTGTCTACGGCTGGTTCACGCATCCGGCCCTACGAACCGGTCGGCCGGGAGATGAATTGAACGACTCCGGTAACTTCGGGTTGCTCGACATCATCCATGCGCTCAATTGGGTGCAAAGCAACATCAAGGCCTTCGGTGGCGACCCCAGCAACATCACCCTCTCCGGCGAGTCCTCTGGTGCTTCCAACGTGGCCTTCCTGCTGCACTCCAAGCTGGCCGCGCCGCTCTTTCACAAGGCCTTCCTGTCGAGCGCATATCCCTTCGCCGCATCGCACGAACGGGGCGACAAGTCTGCCGAAGCCGCCTTGATTAACATGCTGGTTTACTCAAAGACGGGAGCGAATCAAAAGGCCGCCCTGACGACGCGCCAGCAAATGTCGCAAGAAGAAGTCGCCGGGTTTCTGCGCCGTCAGGATCACCAAACGCTCTACGCCGGCTACCGCCGTCCCGACGGGAAAGGCATGATGGACTGGGGTGATCTGGACCAGGACAACATCCCCACCAAGTACCGTCGCCGGGGCAAACCGGAGTTTTGTTACGGTTACGCCGATGGGCATGTCGTTTCAAAGGTCGTCGACTTTGGTCCTGGCAATTGGTTCCCGAAGCCGGTCATGATCGGCACCACTCATGATGAGAACAAATACTTCCACTACAGCCATTTCGAGGCCATCTTCGATAACGCCATGAAGAAGAAGATGCCGCTCGATGAGGCGATCGCCGCGGGCTTGGATGGGCAGGCGCGCGTGAAATATCGATCTGTCGAAGAATTTAAACGCAACTGGACTTTCATCAACCACATCTCGACCAGCTTGTTTCACCGATTCGGCGCGCATGATCCGGCGCGTGCTATGGTCCGTTCGGGCAATCATCCCGTTTATGTCTTTCGATTCGACTACGGATCGGGAACACACGATCTGGAGTATCCCTTGCAGGAGAACTTTGAATTCTTCCTCGGTGCTTCCCATGGCTTCGAGTTGCCCTTCTTTTTCAATTGGATGGATGTGGAACCACCCCGGTGGGTTCGCTGGCAAGAGGAACAGTGGAACGAAAAGAACTATCCCGGTCGCAAGGCCCTCGAGCAGGCGATGTCCCGATACCTCAAGGCCTTTCTGCACTCCGAGGACGGAACCATTGAAGACTCCAAGGGCTTGCCAATGGCTTGGCGTCCCTGGACCCAAGCGGACGAGACATTCATCACCTTTGACGCCGATACCGAACGTGCGCGGATGGCAATGAGCAAAGACCTGGTGCCGTCACCGGAAGAGATTCGGAAGACTTTGGAAGCGTGGCCGGACCCGGCAACGGTCGATTACCTCAAATACTTCATCATCTACTCGTATCAGAAGAACTGGTATACAAATTGACTCATTTCTGTATGAGCTTCGGGCCTGGGATGGATGGGAATCAACTGATCGAGCCAGATCAGATGCGAGAATCCATGTTCCATCCATTAATATCCATGCTCAAAATTTCTCCTGCATTGTTGTGCGCGAGGTGCCCTGCACGGATTGAACATAGTCGGAGCGAAGCGGAGCCGGCACGAAGCGTAGATAGCCGTCAGGTAAACAGCAGGAGGCAAAAGTGAAATTCACAGAAAAAAGTCCGGCAGGTTGAAACCCCTCCGGAAGTCCATCTGTGACGGCCCAGACAGCACTTGCTCCAGAACCTTCGATATGAAAAAACCGAAAACTATCGCCTTACTCACCCTCATACTCACTGTCTCAATCGCTGCAAAAGTCGAGGCCGATCAACCCGCCCACCTATTCATCCTTTCCGGACAATCCAACATGGCGGGGATGGATCCCGAGACCGGCTTCATGACCGAAGCGACCCAGCTCTTCGGAGACGAAAAGGTCGTCTACCTCAAGGTGGCCAAGGGTGGTCAGCCCATCTGCCGCTGGCTCGAGGAGTGGGAGCCGATCGCGGCGGAGGCGGGCCTCGATGAAAAACACCGCCAAAGAATCCACAAGGGAGGGGAAGTCGAGTTCTACCAGCCCATCCTCGATCAGTATGAGGAGTTGTTGAAGAAACACCCCAAGTTCGCCTCGATCACCTTCTGCTGGATGCAGGGCGAGCGCGATGCCAATGGTGGCGCACATGCCGCCTACAAGAAGTCGCTGCAACAATTGATCGCCAACCTGCGCCGCGACTTGAAGCGCCCTGACATGAACATCGTCATTGGTCGTATCGGGGACTATGCGCTCGACCGTCCCTCATGTGTCGCGGTGCGACAGGCCCAACGCGAGATCGTCGATGAAGACCCACACGGCGCCTGGGTCGATGTGGATGATCTCAACGATCGCGAGGTCGACGGCAAGATCGTGAGCGCGGTTCACTACAACCGGCCGGAAGGCTACGTGGTCCTCGGCGAGCGTTTCGCGCGTCAAGGCTACGCCT
>PKCI01000074.1 GCA_002862135.1 Verrucomicrobiota bacterium
GCCATGGGATACTCTACCGGTCCTTTGGCACCGGGAACGAGGAGTCGCACTTTTCCTTCCCGGATCACTTCAACCGGCCCCGGCTGACCGGGCTCCGGTGCCGCGAATGCCAGGAGTTGAGCCTGAATCGTTTTCCCGTCGGTGTTGGTCCAGCCCTTCAGTGGCGATACCGCTGTGTAAGTGATGGTGATCACCTTCGGAGTCTTCTCGCTGACACCCACGGAAGCTGTTCCTGAGCTTCCATTGTCACCCAACCCCCTCTTCATAAACTCAATGGGAGTCGAAGGAACCACCTGTGCCCAGGCAAATGAGGAAGACAGGAAAACAGAAACGATTACGAGCACTCTCATCACCTCATCAGACTATGACACCCACTTTGCGCGAGTCGATCCCATTTCACCCCCCCATTCAGGCGAGTGATTCGAGGGCTTTACCAATATAGAAAGCAGCAACCGCAGCGAGGCCTCCGAGAAACAACATCTCAGCTCCTGACTTCCACCATTTCACGGATGAAAACCTACTCTTGGTCACCCCAAGACTGAACAGTGTCAGTCCGGTCAAGGCGCAGGCCCAGAACATCTCGTTAATATCCCATTCCATGAAACGCTGAACAACGAAGACGAGCAGCGGCACAAAACCAAAGGCCACGAAAGAACCAAAGGTGACCAGCCCGTTGAAAATAGGAGAACCATCATCTTCAATAATCCCGAGTTCATCTACCATCATCACATCAACCATGAAGTCTGGATACTTTGCCACGATTTCAACCAGTGTATCGGAATCCTCCGCAGAGAGCCCCTTCTCGATGTAGAGCTCTTTTAGTTCCCGCTTCTCGCCCTCCGGGTAGTTTTCCAATTCCCACTCCTCACGCGCCCGCTCCGCCGCGTGATACTGCTGCTCTGCCCGGGTGCTGAGAATATCACCGAATGCCATGGCAATGCCGTCAGCAACCAGGTTCGCAAAGCCAAGTATAAGAATGACGTTAGAACTCAACGATGCCCCCGCAACACCAGCCACGACAGCAAATGTCGTTATCGTTCCGTCAAGCCCACCGTAGACAAAACTCTTAATGTAGGAACCGCCACCAGTTCGATGGGGTTCACCACCCGTTCCAGCATCATGCGCTTTACGCGAAGCCTCTGCATCCCCTTCCTTGTAGGCTTCCTTGGCCTGATCCAGTCGACGCGAAATCATCCTACCAAATAAAAAAAGCAATTGCCGCGAAAGACAATCGCTCCTTTTAAAAAAACACCCTGAGATTGAGTCTCGTTACAGGACTTCCGGCACGATGAACGGCGCCCTGTAGTCACGGGTGACCAGCTTGTTAGCCATCTTGTCAAGCTCCCCGTTTCCTTCAGCCCACTCCGTATCGGGATTGAACTTTATCATCGGTCCGTGAACCATTGAAGGGGTATTCACATCAACTCCATTTGCCTTAAGGTGATCGGCCATGGATCCAAAGCGCTCTTCCATCACCTTATCCCCTTTCAATTGCTCCATGATCTGCCCCTTCGACATCATCTCACCGAGGCGATGGGAGATCATGCCGGTATGGCAAAGCGCACTGGAAATATGGGTCTCCTCACAGTCCGCATATTGATCCTCCACCTTTCGGCTCTTCACCGCCGAGATGAAGTTCGCAAAGATATCTTCGCTGTCGTGAGGCTTGGGCACTTCCATTTCGGTCCCATCCGCATCCTTGATTCGAACCTTGCCTCCGGCGCTGGTGTAGACACTGCCGCCCTCACAAACCACTACGACTCCGATTCCTTTTTCTTCTGGAAACTCTTCCGCTGTGTTCATGTTAGCACCCCAGCCGTTTTCCTGGAATTTCTTCGCACTGGGCAGGCCCCGGGTTTCGAAAATCAGCGGTGCCGCATCGTAATCATGATAAACGATCTGGGTATTGGGAGTTTCGCCGTCATCGTCGTATCCCAGTCGACCACCAAGACTCATCGATCGCGGCGCAATCTTGGCCTCACCGAGATACCAACGGGCCACATCCATCTGGTGAATTCCCTGGTTCCCCATGTCGCCGTTTCCGTATTCGTAAAACCAGTGCCAGTCGTAGTGAAACCTCTGACGTCCCAACGGGGCCTCCTGCGCGGCGGGACCGCACCAGACATTGTAGTCAACGCCTTCGGGGATATTGCCGCCACCTCCCTTGCCGATTGATGCCCGCGGCTTGTAGCACATGCCCTTGACGTATTTGATCTTCCCAAGTTCGCCGTCGTGGACGAACTTTACCGCTGCCTGGATTGATCCCATGGAACGGCTCTGTGTTCCTCCCTGGCAGATTTTTTCATGCTTGCGGGCCAACTTCACCAACTGGCGTCCCTCCCACACATTGTGGGATATCGGTTTTTCGACATAGGCATCAATACCTGACTGAATGGCCCATACCCCGGCCAGGGTATGCCAGTGGTTCGGTGTTGCTGTCGACATTGCGTCGATTTCACCGCTGTCGAACATCGCCCGCATATCAGCAAACCCTTTCACCGCAAAATCCTGGTCGTCCGCTGCCTTGTTCACTCGGGCGTCCAACACAGCCGGATCGGTATCACAAATCGCAGCCACTCGCACTCCAACCATTTTCTGGTAGGCATTCAGGTGACCCTTACCACGACTATTTACCCCGATCACCCCCACACGGATATCCTCATTCGCTCCGATAACTTTTGAGTTGGGCCAAGCCAGGGCGAGACCGAAACCGGCACCATACTTGAGAACTTTTCGACGATCGACGGGGGCTGATGACTGGGGATTTATTTTCATTCGGGCAGTAGCCTAAAAAAATTGCCTGCGCATCGGCAATCCCGAAGCAGTCCGCGGTCGCGGCAGCCTGCGTACGCAAAAAAGCCGCCAGTCGGGACCGGCGGCTTTTAAAGAAATCTTTAATCACCCCCTCGAGATTAACGACGGCTCATAAAAATCTGGAGAATATACCAGAAGAGCAGTGCCACATTCGCGAAGAGAGACAACGAAGCGGACACATACTGATCCGTACGGTAGTGGTGAATGATGTTGGAGGTGTTGTAAAGAATCGCCACCGCAGCAAAAAGCGCCATCGCACCGGCAAAGATGGTTCCGAGATTGAAGCCGAAAATGATCGAGCAAACGATGATACCGAGAGCCACGAATCCACCAACCATGAGGAAGCCGCGGAGGAATGAGAAATCCTTGCCAGTCGCAAAAGCGGCGAATGTAAGTCCACCGAAGACAAAGCCCGTCGTGATACCGGCTTTGAGGATGACCAGAGGATCCTGAGCAAAGTTAACGGCAATAAACAGGATCGGCAGGAAGATAATTGCTTCCGCCACCACAAAGATTCCCAATCCGGCATATTGAACTCCTTTCGAGGAATCCGATGCCGCGAGGCGCTCAGCGAGGAACGAAACCCCCATGAAGGCACCGAGGACGATCAGCCATCCCATGCCGCCGGTCATCTTCTGGATCAGGGCAGGTGCCCACGACTGCTGAAGCAGAAGCCCCTCCACACCGATGAAGGCGAGGATCGCGAATGCGAGGTGAAGGTAAGTCTTGCGGATAAAAGCAGCGCGCTCAGTCGGAGCAGCGCTGGCAACGGTGTAAGGATTGGCGTAACCGGAATTCATGTTTTCAAAAGTTAGCAAAAGTCTATCAAAGTAGGAGCCAGAGGGCAAATGAAGAACCGCGCCAATTCGAGCGCGCAGCTTCACGCGAATTTTCGCTGACGGACGGCTTCATAGAGGCAGACAGCAGCGGCATTTGAAACGTTCAAACAATCGACATGCCCTTGCATCGGTATGCTGATCAGCGAATCGCAGTTTTCCTTGGTGAGACGTCGCATCCCCTCACCTTCCGCGCCGAGGACCATTGCCATCGGGCCGGTCATGTTGCAATTGTAGAGATCGGAGTGGGCCTGATCGGCCGTCCCAACCACGCGGATGGCGTATTCTTCGCGGATCTTCTGGAGAAACCGTGCCATGTTCGCAACTGAGACAACAGGAATGTGTTCTGCTCCGCCGCATGAAATCCGAACCACCGTTTCCGTGACTGGCGCCGACTTGTGACGAGGCACGACCACCGCATGCACTCCCGCTCCCTCCGCTGTTCGAAGGCACGCTCCCAGGTTGTGGGGATCCTGCACTCCGTCGAGCACGAGCAGGAAAGGCTCCGCCTCTCCCGGATCCGAAAGAAAATCGTAGAGCGACTCTTCGGAGAGTCGCGCCACTTTCTGAATCTTCGCCGAATGCGCATTCACCCGCGCTTCTCGCGGTCGGTTTCCAGCTGATTTGGGTCGACGGTGTCTGGCCATAGATTGACTGAT
>PKCI01000087.1 GCA_002862135.1 Verrucomicrobiota bacterium
ACATCCAGCCACTCACACTGAAATCCGCTCCGCTCGCGTTAAACATACCCACCTTCATGACTCTCTACGGCTATGGTTACAAAAACCTCTATGAACTCGGCCCGGCGGTTGACGAAAATGACGGGCTCATCGGATTCGAATCCAACGTCGAGCTCCCACTGGCCCAAAACTAGCCACACCCAACATCTATATGACTTGCAATAGCCCCTAGTGCAAGTAACGTGCGTTTTATGCAGACAGTCTCAGTCTTAGAATCTCCTCCCCAGCAGAAATGGCTTAACGCCGATCGCGTCGGAGTCATCGCGTCCACGCTCTGCGCGATCCACTGTGCTGTGACGCCCTTTCTTCTTCTACTCCTCCCAACCTTCGGAAAAATCTGGGCTCATCCTGCGACCCATTGGGGAATGGCCCTCCTCGTCGTTCCAATCGCAGTGATGATGATGACCTCTGGCTACCGCAAACACCGCCGGAAGTGGATTGTAGGCATAGGGACGATTGGGGTCGCTCTGGTTATTTTTGGGGCAATTGTGCCCTACGTCGGAAATGTTGAAGCATCTGCTTCCGAGGGGCAACTTGCCGGTGAAATGGGAGAAGCAAGCGAAACACTGCATGAAGAAAGCTGCTCCGAGGAAGGGGTCGATGCCTGCTGCCCTTCTCTCATGACTGACGCCGAAGGAAATACCAAGCTGAATATTCCTGCCGCCAGCATCATCACTTCACTGGGCGGACTGGCTCTCATCGTTACCCATCTGGGCAACCTCTGCACCTGCGCCTCCTGCGGACGAAGAAAAGGGGACGGCTGCTGAGCAGCAACAGTCTTTCAATCGATCGACTGGCATCTAAACGATGGCCAAACCGCTCCTATTCGTTACTGGATTCTTCGGGGCAGGAAAAACCACCCTGCTTCGCTCGCTGGCAGCCGGATTAAGAAAACGCGGCTACTCGGCTGACGTCATTCTTAACGACTATGCCGACGCCCGACTTGATGCAGCAACTCTTGAGTGCTACGCCGCCAGTATCGCCCCCATCGCGGCGAGCTGTGCCTGCTGCGGTGGCCTCGAGGAACTCATGAGTCTCTGTCGGAGTGCTTCCCAAGCCTCCGGGGACATACTCTTGATCGAATTAAACGGCTCAGCAGACCCGCTCCCGATTCTCGAAACTTTCACCGTGTCTGCTACCGAACTGGATCTCTCTCCCCGACTTCAAGTCAACCTTGTCGACGGACGCCACTGGGGACAAAGAGACCGGTGGACCCCCATCGAAAAGCGACAGCTCGAGACATCCGGCGCCTGGATTCTGTCCCATCGGGAATCGATCAACGACGAGAGGGAAAAGGCTGTGACCGACGGCATTCGTGCGGCTGCTCCCTGCGCCGCAGAAACAAATCTCGAGGGGTTGCTTGATACCCTGATCCAACAAATCAAAGGAGAGGCACCTTCCTCATTACCGGGGACATCCCCTCCGGGAGGAGACACGCCCAGTTCTCGCGGCGACCTCATATCCGATACCGTTCACCAACTCACTCATCACTTCGAAGGCTGGACAGTGCCACTCCCCGGTCGCGTCCGGCAACGATCTGTCGAAAAGTTGCTCGCGGACCTTCCCGACTGGGTTGTCCGCATCAAAGTCCTCGTCAAACTCATCGAAAACCCAGGAGACAAATGGCTCTTTCAGCGAAGTGGCACTGACCCTGTTTCCGAGCCAGTCCGAGTAGCGGGAGCCGAGCATATTTCAAATTCGCTAATCTGCATCGGCCCGAAGCCGGACAGCGAAATCATCAACGAACTAATTTGCAAGCACTTCGGAGGTGAAGCCGAGGCTCTTCTGAAGCGTAGCCAATAACGGCCATACCACCTATCGATACTCCTTGCGATAGAACAATGGCGTCATTCCCATATGCTTTCGGAACTGCCTCGAAAAGGCCGCCTGATCATAGAAGCCAAGATCTGTCGCAATGTCGGCAATTGATTTCCGGCTCCGACGGAGATCGTCACAGGCCGCGTGGACCCGCATCTTAATGATGTATTGCTGAGGCGGCATCTTGAGATATTCCTTAAACTTGCGTTCGAACTGCCTCACCGAAAGCTCACACATTCCAGCGAGACTGGGAATAGCAATCTCACGGTTAAAATTAGCTCCAATGTGTTTCAGTGCCGGAGAAATATCAGAATCTGCCGGCAACAGTTCCCGCTGTTCGTCGAAGTTCTGAATCGTGCCCATTACACCCATGATTTCGCCATCCCGGGCGATCACAGGAATCTTGTTAGTGATGAACCAGGCTGGAATCCCGTGCCGACTAATGAATACCTCGATAATCTCGAGAAGCGGTTCGCCGCTTTCCAAGACCTTGATATCATCTGCCCGGAATTTCTCAGCCAGGCTTCGGGGTAACAACTCAAAATCTGTGACTCCCCAAAACTGGTTTTCGTCTTTGTAACCATATAAATCGAGCAGGGCACGATTTGCGGCGAGCAACCGTCCATCCCTGTCTTTGGCAAAAAACAGAACCCCTGGAAGATGGTTAAAAAGCAGCTGAAAAGCCTGATCCGGCTGGACCCGCTCCAAAAACTCTTTCCTCAGTTCAACACCACTGCTCATTTGCCTGAAAGAACGCCACAGAAGTCGACGTAAAACAAGGTAAGAAATTAGCTTCGCAGGTAGAAATCCGACAAAACACACTTACTGTAGAACCATTATGAGTGAAGATTATAACCCAGAGCAAACTCTCGAAGAATATGGCTACAACCATCCCGGGAAAGGCAAAACAATGCTGCTTATCCTACTGGCCGTCCTTCTCGTCGCCGCCTCCGTTAGTGCTGTCTTCATGGGCAGGAAGTGGAGCACCGAGCAAGCAAAAACCCTGACTTTGCAACAGCAGCTTGAGACTGTGTCCAAGCGCATGAGCGAAGTGGAGAGCAAGAACACTGAGCTTTCAACCCTTCTCGCCGACAAGCAGGCCGAAAACGACCGCCTCAAGGACGAGTGGGCCAAGCAGGTCGCCACCCTTCAGCAGCAGCACACGGAGCAACTCCAGACTACTAATGCGCAAATGAATGAGATCATCTACGACAGCCGCAGGACACTGGCCTACATCGGCGACATGGAGAGCCGCCTTCGCGACGGGCAGAAGCTCGACGAAACCGAGGCAGCCAAGCTCCAGAGCGTCATGAAGGGTCTCCTCGTTCTGCATGAACAGTATAAGAAACCGCTCAACGAGTTCCGAGACTTGAGCCGCTACTTCGGACAGCAGCTCGCTGCTCTTCCTGAAGACGCAATAGACCCGAAAGACTCTACCCCGCTCGGGAAGCGCATCTTCAGGAACAGGCAGTTCAAGGAAGAGCGTCACCAGTTCTTCGAAAGCCAGGGCCGTCGCACCGCTCTTGTAGAAGCGCAGGATGTCTATACCAAGGCGTATTCCAATGCTCAATACCAGATGAGCAGCATCTCACTGGACATCAATGAGTATCTCAGCGACCTCGACACTGTCATCGAATCCAATAAGGCAAGCGCCGAGGACGTCGCTGCTTTCTTCGCCAAATCGCGCGAAATTCTTCAGATTCACGATAAGATCATGAACATCGAGCCACCCGAGTTGGAAGAACTTCGCCCCTGACCGGATCAAACTCGCAATCCAGCAGGTGTTTTCGCTATCGTAAGCCTATCATTCTTAAACCAAAAGAGGTCACTTCGGTGACCTCTTTCTTCTTTTACGACGTAATCTTCGCCTGAAGAAATTAAACGACCGTTTAAAACGAATGTTTTGCTCGACACAGAGCTTGATTACCAGTCATGGGCAAAGAACATCATGAGACCCGAAACCGAATTCTTGATACGGCGGAGTCCCTGTTTTCGGATCATGGGTTTCGCGACGTTTCTCTTCGCCACATCACCAAACAAGCCGGAGTCAATATCGCCTCGGTCAACTATCACTTTGGGTCGAAAGATGCCCTGGTGATTGAGGTGTTCACACGAGTCGTTGCTCCAATCAACCGCGAAAGAATTGCACTCCTGGACGAGTCCGAAGCCTACTACGGCTCTGTTCCTGTGCCCCTTGAGGAAATCCTCGAGGCACTTCACCGACCTGTCGTCAATCAACTCAAGCAGACCGGCCACAACGAATCGGTTTACCTGAAACTGGCAGGCCGCTGTCTCGCTGAATCCGGCGACAGCTTTACAAATGAACTAGCTGAGCTGTTCACCGAAATGATCAATCGTTTCATGTCAGCTACCCGCAAATCGCTCCCCCACATCAGTAAGTCAGACATCTTTTGGCGGATGCACTTCTCTTT
>PKCI01000071.1 GCA_002862135.1 Verrucomicrobiota bacterium
CTGCGCCGGCTCGCCGAAAAGAGCACACTCAACAATATGGCCAATGATATCACCGGCCTGCTCGTCCTCTCTGACGAGACTTTCCTGCAGGTACTCGAGGGGCCTGATCATGCCGTCAACGGGCTCTATGCGAAGATTCTCGCCAATGAAATGCACCACGATGTGACGCTGCTGGGCTACGAACAGGCTGCTCGTCGCAGCTTCGACCACTGGAGCATGCGAGTCGTTGATCTCAACGATCTCGCGATGAGCCCCCGCGAATTGTTCCGCAAGAAATACCAGGACAGAGAAGGTTATATCGAGGTGCCCGACGACGTGCTTGGTGCTCTTTCCCTGCTCTTTGACGCTCAGGCACTCTGCCTCGCAGAGGCCTGCTAGCAGCTCGTCAGTTTCAGAGCTTAACCCTCCAGAGTGCGGTACAGGAACGCATCGGAAGTCAGAAGCGAAAGAATGAGCGCATTCATGCTGCCGCCGCTTTCTCTGTAGGCACGATGAGCTTTCTGAAGAATCGCTGCATCGTTGAGAGTTTCGTTGCGCCCCATCCAAAAGCGGAAAGCGTGGCGCACAAACACCTGCTCGGAGCGTTCGCTTTCGGCCAGCTTCTCGATCATTTCGATCGCATTCGAGACCGGGCCATCGAGAGCGGGATCCCCTGATTTAATAATTTCACCGGTGGTGTCTACAGGCTGCCCAAGTTCCTCGGTGCGGAAAAGGCCCGCGTGGTTGTACATTTCGAAGGGAAGACCCAGCGGATCCATCTTCTCGTGACAGGCCCAGCAGTATTCTTCTTTCGTCACCCGCATGCGTTCGCGGAGGGTGTTCTCAGGTTGGTCGGGAAGCTGGGCATCCACAGTGATCGGCACATCGGGAATACCTCCACCGAGGAGTCGCTCGCGGACCCAAATACCACGATGAATCGCGTGGTTATCCATCGCATCGGAGTGAGAAACCAACCAACTGGGGTGAGTCAGGATGCCAAGACGCTGACCTTCCGGGGCCGTCGTCAGAGTGCGCTCAGGCTTCATGGAACCGCTGCCAAAGGAGCGGCGACTGACGCGGGCGTATTCCGGCTCCCCTTTCAGGTCAGCCGGTTCCACCTTGTCATTTTCACTGTCGCGCTTGCGCTTCTCATCACGATCGAAAATATTCTTCGCATTCGAAATTTCTTTCTTCTTCTGATCAACCGCCTTTGCGGCAGCCTTGTCATCAGGATTTGCCTTGAGAACCAGCTGGGCAGACTTGAGCTCTTCCTCCAACTCCTTGGTCGAAGCCTCAAATCGGGCTTTAGCTTCTTCCTGAGCTTTTTTTCGTGCAGCTGCAGCCGCAGTCTGCTCTTCCTTGGTTCGCTCCCGTCCAAAATAGAGGTTATCGGTTCGAGTCGCTACGACCTTCTGGGTGGTAAGCATTTCCTTCAACACGTCCTGATCTTTCTCAAGGATAAGTTCAATCAGGCGATCCGTGCTCGCGGTAGCGTCAAACATGGCGCGGTAGTGTGAGACTCCGCGAGCCGAAGCCCCGGTCTTGGCCAGTGCCGCCGTATCCTTGCAGATATAACCACCGAGATCGTAGTCGAAGAAATCACGAAAGAATCGAAGCACTCGCGGCTTGCGGATACTGTCATCTTCCAGCATGCGCGTGACCTCGCGCTTCACATCTTCGCGAGTCCGCATGCGGCCCTCGACAATGGCCTTCCGAAGCTCTTCATCAGGCTTGATGTAACTAAGCGCATGGTTCACTGCGAGGCCAAGCTCCCAGTCCCGAAGCATGACACGACCGTGTTTGTCCGGCTCTCCCTCTGCAGCAAGTTCAGGACGGAATAGAGCATCGCGATCGAGGAAGATGGATGACAATCCCATGATGACCCCGTCCTTCTTGCCGACCTTGTCGATCGAGTCCCTCGCAATCTGGAGGTAATCATCCGACTCTTCTTTTGTCGGAGGGCGAAATGTCAGGGCTTCAAAAAGGTAATCTACTGTGGCACGAAGGCGGGCCTCAGAATATCCCGGCTCCTTCATGAGATCATAAACCGGCGTCATGGGACGAACGATTTTGGTGTCATAAACGATAGCAGTCGGTAGCCCCCGCAAATCTCCTTCAGGTTTGGTCGATTGATCGTAGGTCTTGGGATCATCGGTAATTTGCTCAGGGAAACCGACCAAACTCATAGGTCCGTATGCCATGTACTTGAGGATATCTTCGGCCTTGCCAAGAATCTGGGTCGCCTCAGCGCTGTTGACGCTGTAAAAACTCGGGTAATTTTCAATCCCATGCTTCCGACCGGATGAGAGCACCACCGGAACACTCTTCACGGCGGTCGCGTAAGCCACGGTGCCACCTTCCCAGCGAATGATGCGGTCGGTGCCGAAATACAGTTTTAGTTCACCGCCATGGTTGGTCGGGACCACATCACCGTGGGTGCGAAGGCCGGGCTTTTCAGGATCCAATTCCGCCTCGGTGTTAATCAACTCATTCAGCCGCGTGATGTGTTCCTGCGGAGTCACTCGCCAGATGCGTGCCGGCGAAGAGGTCGGCGTCAGCTTGATCTCCTCGGGCATTTCCCCAAAGAGAAGTTCGTGATCGGTGTAGTTCCCTTTATTGGGATCCAGGTGAGCGTAGAAACCGCCCTTGTCTTCCATCGCATCCTCCAACTGACCGACAACCCAGTCTGAAAAACGCAACCGCTCAATCACTTCGGGCTGCAACTTGTCCTCCGGTGGCATTTGCCGGAGAGCGACCTGCGCCCAAACGGCTTTCCAGACAGCGGCGTTGGTTTCATCCACCGGCCCAAGCTCGAGCAGGTTGAGGTCGGCCTCAGCCGTCACGTCATCGTGACATTCGATACAGTGAGCATCGAGGAACTCGACAGCCAGGGAGTCGAAGGAGCCTTTAACCGTTTTGCCAGGGGTATAGAAGTCGGCGGCACGGGCCGATATGGCCGTCGCCATCAAAACCGTCGCGAGGACGGGATGGATCAATTTCATGCCAGGATCTCTGTGAGGGGTCCGGTTCCGGAGTCGTATTTCGCGGCCATCTGGTCGCTCATGTTGAAGCGGTCCACCTCCACGCCGGAAGCGCGCAGAATCGAAGTGTAAAGAGCATTGATGGGACGCTTGCCATCAAGCTGGGTCAACTTGCCGGTGGTGAAAGCACCACCCGGATTCCCGAGGAGCATCACCGGCCAGTTGGCACCACTGGTGTGCTGGGCATCCGCGTTATTACTGGTGTAAACAATGAGAGTATTGTCCATCATCGTACCACTGCCTTCCGGCTCGCTCTCGAGTTCCTCCATCAGCTTCACAAGCATGCGACTGTTGTATTGGCGGATCTTCACCCAAATCGGGTTATCCGGCTGCTTCATGTGACCAAGGTTGTGGCCCTGCTGCTCAACTCCGAGGCCTTTCCAAGCACCGAAAATTTCACCGCGGCCTGAACCGATCGTCAGGGTATTGGTGATGCCGGACTTGAGGGCGGAGATACCGAGATCGAGAAGAGAGTCGTGCCAGTCCGTTTCAAACAGGGGGCTGGTGTAACGACTGTCGACTTCAGGAGCGAAATTACGGAGGTGATCGGAAATACTACCGAGTCGCTCGCGCAGGCCGTTGATATCACCGAAGCCGTTGACATACTGATCGTAACGCTGCTGATCAACGGAAGGCAGAGAGCCGCCCTTGGCTGCAGCAAGTTCCTCAATCCGGTCGAACATCCCGGAGCGGGCTTCGTGCTGCTTGCGAATATCTCCCGTAGAAATTCCCCCATAGAGCATCTGATAGAGATGGTTCGGGTTGGAGTGCATGAAGATGGGCTGACCCGCACCGCTCGCAGAAAGATTAGCCACTGTCGGCTTGGCCTTCATGTTTTCCATGGAGTCCATTCCGATGCAAAGATGGGGAAGAAGCGTTTCGGGGAGAACTTTGCTCAACTCGTAGTCAATGGTCGGAGCGCTCGGAGGCACACCGTCGCTTCCGCGATACCCACCAAGAGCACCGAAGAACGCACTGTGAGACGGACTGGTGTGACGGCCGTGGAGACCGTTGATGATGTGAAGGCGATCCTTAAAGGGATCGAGTGCCTCAATCGGCTCGGGCAGCGTCGCATTAGCTAGGGAACCGTCATTGCCAACACCGGCTGTAGGAAGGCAGGTCTTGGGATCGAACCCCTGGTTCTGCATGAAGAATATCACACGCTTGAGGCTGCCGATTCCTGTCGTCACATTCGGCGTTGCAGCCGCCTTGGCGAGATCAGGGAGAAGGGCGGCGCCGCCCATGGCAGCACCCA
>PKCI01000135.1 GCA_002862135.1 Verrucomicrobiota bacterium
GGGGGGGGAATGTATTCATGGATTCGACGGCTGCAAGACGTCGTTTCAGGTTTTTCACTCAGCGATTCCTTTACCCCTAAAAGCACAATTCGGAGCCGATGTGCCTTTTCAGCCCGTTTGGGCTGGCGTATATTTGACCGCCATGCGAATTCGACTCGAGATTTTTGCGGCCCTCGGGCTGATGCTGCCTTCAGCGGCCACTCTCTATGCCGAGGAAGAACCAGCCTCGCCGGAACGACCGCTGGTGACCCAGGTGGGTGATCATGCCTACCGGATTGGCGAGGTTCGGTTCAATTCAAAAACCCGCGAGGTCCGCATCCCGGTGGTGGTTAATATGCGGGAAGGCGGGCCCATGGAATACCTGCTCGTGCACGAATCGGGCAAAGTGCACGAATCGGTTTTTGTTACCGAGGTGTCTCCGCTCCATCTCCAGATCGCCCTCAAACTGCTCAAGTATGAATCCGGTCACGGCGACGTATTCAATCGGATGCTACCCCCACATCTCATCGAAGAAGAGGGCGGAAAGCGGGGCGACCGCGGCGAATCCGTGAACCTCGCTTTCATCGCTGACTCCACCAACCCGGAAGTTCCCGCCGGGGAGCTGATCGTCGACGGGGAGACAATGGAACCCTTGTCCGATCCTGATTGGATTCACACCGGCTCTGAGGTTCACGAAGGTAACTTCATGGCCGAAGTCGAGGGTGGCTTCGTCGCGATCTACCTCGACCCAAACGCCATGTTCAACATGACTCGCGATGGTGCCGACATTGACGAACGCTGGGGCGCCAACGACAAGAAAATTCCTGCAATCGGCACCAAGGGTGAACTTGTCATTCGCCTCGCCAATTCATAGAAACACTTTCCTCCAATTAACCATGAAACTCCTGCTGACTCTACTTCTCTTCATCGGCCTGACGGTGACTCCGCTCACGGCCCAAGACACAGTGACTGGATCCCCGGATGGTGACGTTTCCCTGAAACTCGAAATCGAACGCGCCATCGCCAAAGGGGCCAACTACCTCACCGGACAGCAGGACCCTGAGACCGGTTCCTGGAGCGACCCGACTCTTCCCGCCATTTCCGCTCTCGCCATCTCAGCACTAATGGGGGATCCCAACCTGGATCTCAATGAGGGTAACCCAGCTGCGGCTGACAAGGGCTATGAATTTCTTCTCTCGAATGTGAAGAGCGACGGCGGTATCTACGGCAAGGGCCTCGCCACCTACAACACCTCGCTCTCTATCATGGCCCTGGCTCAGTCAGGTAACGAAGAACATCTGCCCGTCATCGCCAAAGCACGTCGCCTGCTCATCAACCAGCAACAGGACTTCGACAAGCGCGGTGAAACGGACAACCTCTTCGACGGCGGCATCGGCTACGGCGGCAGCTACGCGCACTCCGACCTGTCCAACACGCACTTCGCGATGGAAGCCCTCTACTACTCCCGGAAGGTACTCGCCGACACGGAATATGACGAGAGCAACGACTTCGATCTCGACTGGGAGGCGGCCATCGATTTCGTCAGCCTGGTTCAAAATTCCGAGGCCACGGTCGAACGGATCGGTGAAGGCTTCGGCCTCCGCGAAGAAGACGAAGGCGGCTTTATCTACTTCCCCACCAACACCAAGTCCGACCAGATTCCGATCAAGGGCGACGACGGCAAAGAGCGAACCGCCCTTCGCAGCTACGGCAGCATGAGCTACGCCGGCCTGCTTGCCTTCATCTACGCGGAGATGGATCGCGATGATCCCCGCGTTGCCTCTGTGATGAGATGGCTGCAGAACAACTACACGCTCGAGGAGAATCCGGGCATGGACGCTCAGGGACTCTTCTACTATTACCACACCATGTCGAAGGCCCTCGCTATCACCGGCACGAAGGAGCTCGTCACTCCGGAAGGGAACCAGATCGACTGGAAAAAGGATCTCGCGCTCAAGATCATGAGCCTTCAAGGGCAGGACGGCTCTTGGTTCAACCAGGAATCCAATCGCTGGATGGAAGACGACACGACCATGGTGACTGCCTACGGCATGCTGACGCTGCAGCATATTTACCGGACGTTGTGAGAGAGTTGGGACCCTTCCTAACCCGGTTTGACTCACACTCCGCCGAAGCGCCGTTGGCGCTGCTGGTATTCGCCCACAGCATCCAGTAAATTCTGCCGACGGAAGTCAGGCCAGAAAGTCTTCGTGATGAAGATCTCTGCGTAGCTGATCTGCCAGAGCAGGAAGTTGGAGATTCGGTATTCGCCGCTAGTACGAATGAGCAGATCCGGATCGGGAAAGTCAGCCGTGTTGAGATGGGCCGCAAAACTCTCTACGTTAAGCTCGGCTGGATCCATCTCCCTGCTCTGTGCCTTTTCCATAAGGGAACGGGTTGCCTCCAGGATCTCCTCACGGGAGCCGTAGCTCAGAGCAACCACAAGGGTGAGACCGTTATTACCGTCTGTTGCTTCGATCGATTTCTGCAGCGACTTCTGATTGGACTTCGGTAGCTTGTCGATCTGCCCGATGACCTGGAGACGAATATTGTTCTCAATCAGTGACGGGGTCTTCTCCTTGAGGAAGTGTGCTAACAAACCCATCAAAGCTTTCACTTCGGCCTCGGGTCTTTTCCAGTTCTCCGAACTGAACGCATAGAGCGTCAGGTAGTCGACTCCGATTTCCCCGCAGGTTTCAAGCGCGATCTCAACGGATTCGGCACCAGCATGGTGACCTTCGCGTCGGGGAAGGTCGCGCTCTTTGGCCCATCTCCCATTGCCATCCATGATGATAGCAATGTGCCGCGGGATCTCTTTGTCAGGATCAAACGCAGCCATGAGTGGAATAAATTACCCTAGCGAATGATGGTCTGGTCGCGGGACGGCCCCACGCCGACCATGCTGACACGGGTGTCAGTTTCTTTCTCGATGCGGGCGAGGTAGGCGCGCGCATTTTCAGGAAGGTCATCGTAATTCTGCACACCGGTGGTGTTAGATTTCCAGCCGGACAGGTTCTCGTAAACCGGAACGATCCGCTCGAAATCCTTGGCGCTGGCCGGAGGCAGGAGAAGCTTCTCCCCGTCTAGCTCGTAGTGGGTGCATACCGGAATCTCAGGGCAGTCGTCGAGACCGTCGAGAATCGTAATTGCGAGATCGTCGAATCCATTCACCATTGCCGCGTAACGCACGAGGACGAGGTCAAGCCAACCACAGCGACGCTTGCGCCCGGTCGTAGCACCGAACTCGCGGCCCATTTTGTGGAATCGGTCGGCGAGGGTGTCATTCTGGGTTGGAAAAGGACCTTCACCGACACGGGTGGTGTAGGCCTTGGTAACACCGACGACACGGTCGATCTTCTGCGGCGGCACACCGGAACCAGTGCAGGCTCCGCCGGAAGTAGTGTTGGAAGAAGTGACGTAGGGATAAGTTCCCTGGTCGATGTCGAGGTAGGTTCCCTGGGCCCCTTCGAAAAGAAGGGACTTCCCGTCTTTCATTACCTGGTGCAGCATCCTGACAGTGTCAGTGACAAAAGGAGCGAGACGCTCGGCGGCGGCGAGTAGGTCCTTGCCAATCGCTTCGGCATCGAGCTTGTCCATGCCGACCGCTTCGAAGAGCGTGTTACAGTCATCCACGCGGGTAGCGAGACGCTCGGTAAACTGAACCGGATCGCCGACCAGGTCGTGAAGGCGGAAACCAACGCGATCAATCTTGTCACCATAAGTCGGGCCAATGCCGCGCTTGGTGGTCCCGATCTTGCCGTCGCCCTTGCAGGCTTCTTTGTAGGCGTCCATTTCGCGATGGAACGGCATCACCAGGTGAGCACGGTCGGAAATCACAAGATTCTCCGGGGTAACCTCGATCCCCTTTTCGGCGAGGCCGTCGATTTCATCGAGTAGGGAAACGGGATCCATGACAACACCGTTGCCAATAACGCACTGCTTACCGGGCCAGAGGATACCGGAGGGAATGAGGTGAAGAATGTATTCCTTACCGTCGCTAATAACGGTGTGGCCAGCGTTGTTACCGCCCTGAGCCCGCACCACGATGTCGGTTTTCTCCGTGAGGAGGTCGACGATCTTTCCCTTACCTTCATCGCCCCACTGGGCGCCAATCACTACGGTGTTCGACATGAGTCTTAGCTCTTTCTGAAAACAATATTTCGGCCCGAATCAGTCAATCATGCTCAAGCTCGGTCGGGCGCAAACCACAACCTCTCGCACAGTCAGCGCGAAGAGCAAGTATTCCCGCAAAATCAGCAAAATCAG
>PKCI01000224.1 GCA_002862135.1 Verrucomicrobiota bacterium
AAAGGGGGAGGGATCTTCAAGAGGCTCAAAATCCCTGTGACGGGAAACTGACACCTAAGTGCCGGAATACGATTGCGTCAGGCTCGGCAGGTCCTCTACGGTGTCGGCATGTTAAAGGCGACAGTTGATCCGGATGAACTGAGGCGGACCATTTGAAACGTTATTTAAGGGACCGCAATGCCGTTTTTCGAGGAGCTCAGTGATAATGAAGTCGATTCACTGATAGAATGGAACTGCTATAATTGGTTTTCTTGATCACTGCAAACCAACAGATATAGCAATTAGTTGCATATGTGCAGCAGCTCTCCGAAGAGAAAGCCAGGAGAGATTTACGGGCCGAGGAATAGCACGATATTAGTATCGGGAGAACCCGATTGCGTGAGTTGAGTAGGCATGGTGTTTATTTACCGTTGGTAAGCGTATATTCTTTGCAATGACTGTTCATACTGATCGTCGACTTTTCTTGCGCGGGCTTGGAGCCGGTATTGCCCTGCCTGTGTTTGAAACCTTTCTCGCGGAATCCGCTGCTGCGAAGGACGGTGCTAGCGCTTTGGCAACGACAGAAACCGGGATGCCTCTGCGAACGGCTTTTCTCTACAAGCCTAACGGGGTGAACGTTGCAAAGTGGATTCCGACTGGTGAGGGCAAGGATTATCGGCTGAACGTTACCCACGAGCCCTATGCGAAGTACAAGAAGGAGTTTAACCTCTTCAGTAATCTCAAGCATGAGAACGGAACATCGGGCGGAGACGGCGGCGGTGACCACGCTAGGGCCAATGCGAGTTTCCTTACTGGAGTGCGCCCACGCAAAACAGCGGGTGCCGACATTAAGCTTGGGATTTCTGTCGACCAGGTGATTGCGAATCAAATTGGTGATTTGACCCGCTTTTCGTCTCTCGAGCTCTCCTGCGATCCGGTGCGTAAGAGCGGTGTTTGTGATTCGGGGTATTCCTGTGCCTACCAATACAACCTTTCCTGGCGTTCGGCGACTACGCCGATGACTCCCGAATCGAATCCCCGACATGTCTTTGAACGACTTTTCGGAGCCGGCTCACGTGAAGAACGGAAAAAGAGTTTCGCAGCAAGGAATCAGCAGCAGCGGTCCATCCTCGATTTCGTGATGGAGGATGCCAAGGCGATGAATCGTCAGTTGGGGCGCAACGATCAGCTCAAGCTGGATGAATACATGACTGGGGTTCGCGAGATCGAACGTCGTATTGAACGGTCCGAGAAATTTGGACTCCCCGAAGATCCCGGCGTTCCGGCTCCCGAGGTGGTTCCGGATGCCTTTGAAGACCGCGTCCATTTGATGATGGACATGTTGGTAATGGCTTTCGAGACCGACTCGACCCGCGTTGCCAGTTTCCTGCTCTCTCATGACGGTAGTAACCAAAGCTTCCGTGAGATCGGGGTTCCGGAAGGTCACCACTCCCTCTCCCACCACCAGCGGGACGCCCAAAAGCTCGAAAAGCTGGCGAAGATCGATCTGTTTTACTCTCGGCAGTTTGCTTACTTTATTGAACAAATGCAGTCGAAGAAAGATCCCGACGGAAACAGCCTGCTCTACAACTCACAGGTAGTCTGGGGAAGCGGCCTCGAGGACCCTGATCGTCACCAGCACTATCGACTGCCGATCATCCAAGTAGGACAAGCGGGAGGCAGGATTCAAACTGGTAGTCACCTCGTCGCACCTATCGAGACTCCGATGACAAACCTGTTCCTCAGCATGATGGACCGCGTCGGAATGCAGGAAGAGCGGATTGGTGACTCCACCGGGCGCCTCACTGTTCTCAGCTAGGGCTGACCGCAATCCAAGGCTTGTTGAGCCAGCATAAGGGATCCGATGATCCCCGCGTCCTGATCGAGTTGGGGCGTGTTAAGGTATTCCTCCATGGGGGGCAGTGACCAGTAGCCGCCTGCCTGTTTTTCAAATTCCTTTCTCACTTTATTGAGTAGCCCCGGTTTCTGTGAAACGCCGCCGCCAAGTATGATGATGTTCGGTGACCAGGTCGCGGTAAGAGTCACGCAACCGGCCGCTAGGTAGGCAGCTTCGAGGTCCCAGGCTTCGTGTGAGTCAGAGAGCTCGTGACCGGGAATTCCCCATCGTTCTTCAATAGCCGGGCCGGCAGCGCGCCCTTCAAAACAGGAGTCGTGAAAATCGCAGCGATTGGTGTCTTTGCCGAAGGCCGTGTCAAAGTCAGGAATCGGGATGTGCCCGACCTCGGGGTGCTGACGGCCGTGGAGTAGCTTGCCGTCGTGCAGGTAAGCGGCACCGATTCCTGTTCCAATTGTGATGTAGGCGACGTAGCGCTTACCCTTGGCTGAGCCATAAGCTGCTTCGCTGAGCACTGCCGCGTTCACATCAGTATCAAAACTGACAGGGAGATCCGCTCTCAGCGCAGAGCGAATCGCCGAGACAACGTTAAATCCTTCCCAGCCCGCCTTCGGCGTAGTCAGGATAGAACCATATTCGGGCGAAGTCGGGTCAATAACCGCCGGTCCAAAGGTTCCGATGCCCATGGCGGCAATAGGGCCAAGTTCCGAGGAGCGGGCTTTAAAGAAAGCAATGGCCTCGGACAAGGTGTCTTCCGGATTGCGGGTGGGAAAACGGACTTCGGCAATCGGCTTTTCCGGATCGTAGCCAACGGCACAGACATATTTAGTACCGCCAGCCTCGATCGCGGCAAGTAGTGGGGGATGGGATGAGATTGATGACATCAGCAATACTGTGGCTTTCTTTTCGCTCATGGCAGAGCAGGATTTCGGCCATTATCAATCCGCAGGCTGCCTTGTTTTTCTATGGTTGTTATTTGGAAGGCATCGACTTGCATGGTATCGCCGGATAGCCGAAGAGCGATGGTTGGTTTGTTTACCATGAAAGTCGTTTGGGTTTCAACCAGTTCGCAGGCCCTGCTCAAGACTATCCATCCCTTTCCAAGTTCATCCCGGTCAAGGTTGTCTTCAAGGAGCAAGGCAGGAACAGCGAGGGCAGTGGCCGCCGCCGAGAGGGCGATGAAGACGAATATTGGGGAAATTTTTGTGACTGCGAAACCTGAGTAATCAGGTGTTTCTGATTAGCGTTTTTTTCTAAGGTCCGTGGACGCGCGTCTCGTGCGATTGATCATTGAACTCAGCCCTCGTTATGGGTATTGAAATGACGTCTGTATCACTGGTGCAGGCTTTCCCTCCTGAAGATGTCTGATCGCTACGAAATTAGAGGAAGAATTGGCCGTGGAGGGATGAGTGCGGTCTTTCGGGCTTACGATACCGTGATGTGCCGCGACGTCGCGATAAAGCGTCTGCTGCCGGTTGAGGAAACGAATCTCAACGAGAATGCCGGAAATTTGATCGAACGGGAAGCTGCAGCTCTGGCGCGTTTTCAGCACCCCAACATTGTGACGATCTACGCGATGGAAGAGGACAAGGACGGTCCTTTCGTTGTCATGGAAATGATCGAAGGCGAAGATCTTCACGCAGTGATGGAGGAGGGTGCTCTATCTTGGGAGGATTTTAAAGATGTGGCACCTCAGTGTCTGGAGCCTCTCATTGCTGCTTCTGAACTTAATCTGCTGCATCGTGATCTGAAGCCCGGCAACATTATGCTGACGACGACGCCTTCAGAACGCTTTCTCGTGAAGATTCTCGACTTTGGATTGGCGAAGTTCAGCCAGCAACCCTCATTGCAAACCCTGGATCAGAAGGGATCTTTCCTGGGGTCCATTGATTACATCGCCCCTGAGCAACTGGAGCTCAAGCCGCTGGATCAGAGGACCGACCTGTATTCCCTCGGCTGCGTTCTCTATTACTCGCTAGCGCAGAAGGCTCCCTTCACGGGAGAGAATCCCGCGAGGACCTCGATGAACCACCTGAAGCACAAGTGTGTTCACATCAGCGAGTTGCGTTCCGATGTTCCGGGGCCGGTGGCAGACTGGCTGATGCGGATGATTTCCCGTGAAGTCGAGGACCGCCCTCGGGACGCCGCTGATGCTTACGGGAACCTCCAGCAGGCTCTCAACGGGGGCGAAGACAAGGAAACTGGAAAATCGGGGGAAGGAACTTCCATCGTATTACCGTCACCAATCGCCACAGGCGAGGTGGCCCCGACGACTCC
>PKCI01000232.1 GCA_002862135.1 Verrucomicrobiota bacterium
AAGAAGGCAGTGTCTTCTTCGTAGCGGCGGGATGGATCCTTCCACGCTTCGGAATCCGGAGTCGGGTTGAAGGGCCAGTGCGGCAATGCCATCGGGTAGTAGACGAACATCGGCTTGTTGCTGTCCTTGTTGCGCTCCATGAAATCCGCGATCTTCTCCACCCAAATATCTTCGCCGTACTTACCTTCGAAAGTCTCAATAGTTCCGTCGTTGTCCATCTTGGGATCCGGATAACGCGAACCTTTGTCCTCCGTTTCCCAAGCATGGAAAACCGAATATTCGTCGAAGCCTGAGTCGGCCACTTTCATGCCCTTACCACGACGGCGTTCTGCGTTGGGCCAGTCCGGCGGATCGTAGCTTTGCAGTTGCCACTTCCCGGCAATGAACGTGGTGTATCCCGCCGCCTGCATCCGGTGTCCGAAAGTTGTTTCCTCCGGATCGAGAATTCCAAAATAGGTCCAGTTGCGATGATTGTATTTACCAGTCATGATCTGCACCCGGGTCGGAGTGCAGAGCGGTTGGGAGTAGGCGTGCGTAAACTTCAACCCAGTAGCCGCCAGTTCGTCAATGCGCGGAGTATCATAGTCTTCGCCTCCGTAGCAGTTGAAAGCTTCCACCCCGACATCATCAGCGAGAATAAGAATGATGTTAGGACGTTTTCCGTTCGTTAGTTCAGTCTTCGCATCAGTCCAGTTTTCATTCGCTTCTGCGGCTATCACGCGAAAGGCCCGCAACTCATGGCGCGAGGTTCCAGTGGTCAGAGAGATCTTTGATTTGGGCGTGGCGAAGGCTCTCAATTCGCCGGAAACGGTGACGGTACCGCCCTGATCATCAATGACTGTGGTCAAAGCCCGACCAGCGATCATCTCGAGCCTGAGCGTGTACCACTTGCCCGCTTCGTAGGCCGCCTGTTTATTGCCCATCGTGATTCGATTGTCCCGCCACTGAAGCCATTTCTTCTCCGGCTTAGGCAGGACTTCATCCTTGTAGATGTGCTCGAGGGTGAGACCGGTCGGCACGAAATCATTTGCCCAGTTTGCCCAGGCTGAGCAGACGTGGCCCTTTTTGATCGCTTCCCGATTGTCGACCGCAACTCGAACCGACTGCTTGCCTTCATCATCTCCGTCGACAAATCGGAACTCGAGTTCCACGATGATATCTTCCAACTCTGCTGGAGGAGTGAAGGCAATCACCGGTGTATGGCCGTCATCAGGATTGATCGTTCCTTCGATACCGGCATCTGTTTTAACCCAGTTTCCGAAGGTGGTTCGGGCAACCCAGCCCGTGTCACCTACCGGGGTGTTCTTCCCCCTCGGAAAGGGCCCGTCAGCGAAGGCTTCCTCGAACAATACATCGCCCGGAACGGCAAGCTGGCCGAAGGATGGACTGGCCAGGAACGCTGTGCCCAGTAACAGCAGCAAAAGGAGTTTCAAAGGAGACTTCATGCAGCTCCATTGATAGGCCTTCCGCCGCAACTCGCCAAGTTTCGTCTTCAGCAAATTCCTTGCGAGTTCACGTTGTTGTACCCCGCTTTCACTCAGCTTCACGTTCGGAGTCCCGACGACTCGGCCAAGAACGAGCCGCGTCTATTTCAAATCGAGCTTCAATCGTTCCGGGCGGATGGTTTCATCGATGGTCTTACCGAACTTCTTGGCTTCATTTTTTTCGGCAGCAGACAAGGTTGGAGGTGAATTGGCAAAGGACTTCGGGAAGTAGGCAGAGAGCCGCTTCTTCACATCGAAGAACTCCGGATTCGAAGCCAGGTTGCTCCACTCCAGCGGATCGTTCTCGAGGTCATAGAGTTCCTCGCTACCATCTACTCTCTTGATGTAGTTCCACCTTTCATCGTGGATCGACGCATTTCCTTTTCCTGCGACGGTTACCGTCGGATGCCATTCCTGATCCGGATCTTCAAGAAGTGGGGCAAAACTTCTCCCATCGAGTTCCGGCTTCTCCGGTAAACCGCACAGCTCGAGCAGGGTCGGATAGAAATCGATCAAGTTAACCGGCCGCTCACAATCATTTCGCCCCGTCATACCGGGCATTCGCACCATCATCGGTGTCCGTGTGCTCTCCGACCAAAGGTAACCCTTTCGATAACGCAGCTTTTCGCCGAGATGCCAACCGTGGTCACCCCAGAAGATCACGATCGTGTTGTCGGCATGGGGGCTTTTCTCGAGTCCCTCAAAAATCGCTCCAAGACAATAGTCCGCATAGCTGAGACACGCGAGGTAGGCCCGGGCACACTCACTGATGAGTCCGTTTTCCTTCAGCCACAGGTAGTCTGGTGTTGGGCTTCTGACCGGCTTACCAGAACGATTCAGGACATCGTTGAAGTCGTTTTCGTTGATTTCGGGCGCGTAGTCACCGTCTTCGGGATAAAGATCCCAGAACTCCCGGGTGCTGAAGAAGGGCAGGTGAGGTTTCGAAATTCCCACCGCGAGGAAGAAGGGCTGCTCGTGCTCAGCCTGGAGTTGCTCCGCCGCCCACATCGCTGTCCGATAGTCGCTAGTATCCTCAACCGCGGCCCCTCCCACGGCCCAGGAGAACGGGGAACCACTTCCCTTGGTGAATTTTGATGGCGGTCCCGGTTTTCCATTGATGATATTCTGATCCCGAGAGGTCAGCGTTTCCCTGATAATATTGAATCCCCCTTCGGTGCGCTCCCAATGATCGTACATCCACTGGCCACGATCGGAGCCGTTTTTCGTGAAGTGCGCATGCGAAATTTTTCCGCGCGAGATTGTCCGGTAGCCATTCTGAGAAAAATACTCCGGCAAGGTCGCGTATTTCTGGACGTATTCGGACCCCAGCATATTTGTCGAATTCCCATAGACACCGGTGGTGTTCGGCATGAAACCCGAAAGCAGTGCCGATCGCGACGGCCCGCACACCGGACCGGGGCAATGCGCATTCTGAAACACCATCGCCCCCTCTCCAGCGAAGCGATCCAGGTGGGGTGTCTTTGCTTTCGGGTGCCCGCCGAAAACGCCGACCCAGTCATTCATGTCGTCGACGGAGATGAACAATACATTCGGGCGGTCATTGGCACCAACGGGCAAAACCATGAGCAAAAATAGGAAAACACTGTATAACCTCATGACAACACCTTGTAGAGAAGTGTTCCAGTGATGCGAACGCTTACCCATACGGATTGCCGTGAATCACGCTTGCCCCTGGATTGCTCCCGGTTTTACAATCCCTTGCTGCCAAATTATGAATTGCCGACTGATCGCCTGCCTCCTTCTCCTGCCATTCTCTGCTAAAGCTGAGATCGCCTGGAAAAAGCACGTCATCCAGAAGCCCATTCTCAGCATGATCAATTCCGCGGTCGCTCACGACTGGAATGGCGACGGCCATCTCGATGTTCTTTCGTCACTCCAGGGCGAGGTCATCCTCTACCAGGGCCCCGATTGGAAACGTCAGTCGATTCACACTTTCGGCGATGGCGAGACTCGCAACAAGATGCGCCCTGCCTGCATCCACAGCTGTCTCATGGATGTAGACTGCGACGGTGATCCCGACTTCATCGGCTCCAACAACACAGTTTTCTGGCTGGAATGTCCGGACGATCCGTTCTCCGGAGAGCCCTGGAAGTTTCGCCTCGTGGACGACGTTATCCTCGGCACCCATTGTCTCATCACCGGAGACGTGAACCGTGACGGTAAATTGGACCTAATCGCCAACTCCGGTCGCACCGAAACGGCCACGAAGATTCCCAACTCCATCACCTGGCTCGAAGTGCCGAAGGATACTTACAATGCCACCGCATGGAAACGTCACGTTTTCGCCGACGGAGACGCACCTGGCGGTTCTCACTACACCGGCTTTGGAGACGTCAACGGAGACGGACGTCCCGATATCAGCTGTGCCGCTAAAGGTGGTGAAAAGATTCCTGGTGGAGAATGGTTTGCCTGGTGGGAGCAACCCGAGGATCCTACCGCCGTCTGGGAGAAGCACCTGCTGGCGGCGAATCAACCGGGAGCCTCCAACATTATGCCTGCTGATCTTAATGGCGACAGTAATATGGATTATTTCGCCACTCGCGGCCATGGCAATGGCGTGCTCTGGTTCAAAGGACC
>PKCI01000077.1 GCA_002862135.1 Verrucomicrobiota bacterium
GCGTGGTGATTGTGATTCTTCTCCAAGTCACCATGAGCGTCCCAGTTATCATCGTTGTGGGCGCCTCCTGAATAAAGCTGAATGAAGCGGACACCCCGCTCAACCAGACGGCGGGAAAGCAGGCATTTCTTGCCGAAGTCAGACGTCTGAGGATTGTCCATTCCATACAGCGACTTGGTCTCCTCGGACTCATCCTCGAGATCGATCGCTTCGGGCGCTGTTGCCTGCATTCGATATGCCAGTTCATAGCTCGCGATGCGTGCGGATAGATTAGAGTTATCGTAACGTGAGGAATAGTGATCGGTATTTAGCTGATTCAGTGAATCAATGAGGCGGCGCTGTTCCGCATCACTCATGCCGTCGGAGTGCTTGAGATTCAGAATCGGATCACCCTGTGAACGAAACACCGTACCCTGATAGCTGGCCGGCATGAATCCTGAGGTCCAGTTCTTAGCACCCGAAATCGGCCCTCCGCTCTCATCCAGCATCACCACGTAGCCAGGAAGGTTTTCATTGACCGAACCCAGACCGTAATTGACCCAGGATCCCAGCGAAGGTCGTCCGCTGATAAGCGATCCGCTGTTCATCATGAGAAGGGCCGATCCGTGAATCGGAGAATCCGCGGTCATGGAATGAACAAAGGCGATGTCATCCACGCAGCTGCCCACATTCGGAAACAAGTCGGAAACGTATTTCCCGCATTCGCCATACTGCTTGAAATTCCACTTCGGCTCGACGATCCGGCCCTCGTTCTTCTTGCCACCGCGGCCAAATGTTTTCACGGCAACGGTCTTCCCGTCCATCCCTGTCATGGCCGGTTTGTAATCGAAGGTATCGATATGACTCGGCCCGCCGTACATAAATAGAAAGATCACACTCTTTGCTTTTCCTGCATACATCGGCGGCTGAGGTGCCAGCGGATTCTGAGAAGCCATCGCTCCCCGGGCGGAGTTAAAGAATCCCTCCTGACCAAGCATTCCGGTCAGCGCCAGTGCAGGAAAACCTCCCCCCACATTGTGCAGGAATTCACGTCGATTGACGTTTCCACAAAATGTTCCCTTGGATTTCTTTTTCATAGTTCAGTCAAGATACACAAATTCATTCAGGTTGAGTGCGAGGAGAGCAACACGGTCCAGTGCCTCCTTATCGGAAAGCCCCATATCTGTTTTTAAATCGCTGTAGAGGCTCATCAACTCCTCAACTTCACTGTCCTCAGCATCCCGCTGCAAAACAAGCGACAGCCCATAAGAAATTTTCTCAGCCGCATCCCCGCCTCTTTCGCGAAGGCGGTCAGCAAACCGGATCGCGTTGTCGTTCACAAACTCGGAGTTCAGCATCGTTAACGCCTGTGTCGGCACCGTGGTTGCAAAGCGAACGGCACAGGGGGCATCGGTATCAGCCTGATCAAAGTCAGCCAGCATCTGGTGGCGAAGACTACGTTTTACATGAACGTAAATGGAACGCCGAAAGTTATCCTTTTCGTCAGCTGACATCGGCCAACCCTTCCCCGGCCGCGAAGCGGTTGCAAGAACCTCCGCCGGCAGGGGCGGCGTCACCCAGTGACCATGAGATTCCAAGTTCAGCTTGCCCGATACCGCCAAGATAGTGTCGCGCAATTCCTCGGCGGTGAGGCGCCGCATCGAGAACCTCCAATGATTGTGATTCTGGGGATCCGCCGCTAGATTGGCACTGTCAGCTTCAGAAGAGAGACGGTAAGTGCGGCTGTTAAGAATGAGGCGGTGCATGTCTTTGATCCCCCAGCCGCTTTTAATGAACTCCGCGGCTAACCAGTCGAGAAGTTCCGGATGAGTCGGTTCCTCGCCAAGAGCTCCGAAGTCGGAGGAACTTGCCACGATCCCGGTGCCAAAGTGATGCTGCCAGATTCGGTTTACCATCACCCGGGAAGTGAGCGGGGTCCCCTCACCTGTCATCCACTGAGCGAGGGCGAGGCGGCGTCCGGACGACTTTAGACCATCATGCTTTACCGGTTCCGAAATGAGCTCACCGGGGTCCGAACCGTCACTACTAAGTACTGCGGGGACCCCCGGGAAGACCTCCTCACCCAGAGCATGAGCACTGCCGCGCAGATGGATGTGCATCGGGCCCGGAGTTGCTTTTTCCTTCACAACATTCAGCGGCGTCCCGTAATTCTGCTTCTTCAAATTGATGATATCAGCAACCGTTTTGTCAAACTCACCAATCAGGTCGCGGCCCGCTAGCTTATTGACAGTAGTTTTCGCTTTTTTGCCTCCTGCACCGGTCAGCAAGCTCTCAATCGAGTTCAAAGATGCTTTCGATCTAAGAGCCACATCAATGTATTGCGCGCCACTGGACTGACGACAGTGCACGGCGAGTACATTCTTTCCTGTCTGCAGAACTTCCACGGCGTTTTCCGAGAGAGGAATAACCTGGGAATTGGCCACATAGCCCTTCGCTTCGAAAACCAGGGCACCGTTCAGGTAGACCTCAACATCTTCGTCGTGATAGATTTCCAACGCGAGAGACTCAGGGAGAGTCTTCAAGCCAAAGGTAGCTCGCATCCAGATCTCCTCAGTGTCCCAAGTGGATCTGATGTTCGAGTTGGGGGGATTACCTGCGCCGAAGCCGCCGTAACCCTTGAACCAAGATTTATTGAGGAACCCGACTTCCTTCCAGTCATCGGTCGGTTTGGATGTGGTGTAGAACCACTGCGCGGATTTCCCGCGGGAATCGTCGATAAAGGTCGTGACTTTCTCTGAAGAAGCAACAATGCCCTGTTCCTGAAGCATCGTCGTGATTTCCCTTCGAAGTGATTCGCGCGTCTCCGTCAAGTCCGCGAGCTTAGCCGCTCTCTGTTTTTCAAAAACCGCCTTTTCTTCGGGTGAGTTCCAATGCACCAGCGTGCCAGCGGTCTCATAGTGAGTTACCCCGCCAAAATTTGCCATGAAAGCGTAGTAGTCCTTCTGTGATATCGGATCAGCTTTGTGATCGTGGCACCTCGCACAGTTCAGGGTCGTCGCCATGAACGCCTCGCTCGTCACCAGCACGTTATCAGCCAGGACATCGTAGACATGCTGCCGACGGTCGGCCGGTTCGTCATCCCACTGCATGAGCCGGTGATATCCGGTCGCCACCATTGACTCCATGGTCGGTTGGTCGATCTCGTCTCCGGCCAACTGTTCAGTTAGAAAAACATCATAAGGCTTGTCGCTATTGAAAGCGTCGATGACATAATCGCGGTAACGCCAGATGTGCGGCTTGGGATTGTCCCTTTCAAAACCGTTCGATTCTGCATAGCGAACGACATCAAGCCAGTGACGGGCCCACTTTTCGCCGTATTGCGGACGGGACAGCAAGTCTTCGACGAGATGGGCGTAGGCTTTGTCCGGATCTGATGCACTCGCCTTGACGAAAGCCTCGACTTCTTCGGGAGTCGGTGGCAATCCGAGCAGGTCATAGGAGAGGCGGCGAATCAGAACGCGCGGCTCGGCAACAGGGTTCGGTTTCAACCCCTCCTCATCAAGACGAGCCTTGATGAAAGCATCAATGCCATTTTTGTTCCAGAGGGCGTCGCTACCTTTCGGAGGCTCTGCTCCAAGCAACGATCGATAAGCCCACCAGTTCCGGCTCTTTTCGGAAACCGTGAAACCACCTTTTACTTCGCCCTCCCTGCCGGCAATCTCAAGCGCCGGATCGTAGGGGGCTCCCATTTTCACCCACAGAGTCAGAACCTCGATTTCCTCCTCCGGAAGCTTTGCCTTTGGCGGCATTTGATATTCATCGTCTTCGTAGCTCACCATGGAGAGCAAAAGGCTTTCCATGGGATTCTCAGCGTCGTAGCCCGGGCCGTAGTCTCCACCGCGGAGTAAGCCCTCTCGATTGGTGATCCGAAAATGTCCTTTGATACGGTCTTCTCCACCGTGGCATTTGAAGCAGTGAGCCTCCAAGATTGGAAAGACCTGCTCTGCGTAAAACTTCCGGCCTGCATCTTCATCCGAGCGACATGCCGATGCGATCAACAACGTC
>PKCI01000123.1 GCA_002862135.1 Verrucomicrobiota bacterium
CGAAGTCCATTCAGGGTAGGCACTCGCTGAATCCTGTTCTGGGCTGAGCATTACGGGCAAATGGTTGTTCGTTATTCGCTCCCGCCCTTGTTTTTTGATTTTACCCTTCCTTTTCCCTTACCCTTCGGCGCTTTGCCCCCATTTTCGAACACGGGGATCGGCTCACGAACCGAATACGGCTCCCGGTGAGGCTGGAGTTCATCTCCCTGGGCCTTTGCCCACGTCGCCAACTCCTGCTTCAGTTCCTCCATCTTGCCGGCATATTCAGGATTTCCGGCTAGATTGTTCAATTCCAACGGATCCTTCTCCAGATCAAAGAATTCAAACTCCTCCCGCTTGTAATAGCGCTCCACAATTCCGGCAGCCTCCGGATCCTGCTTCGCTGCTGCGTCCCACGAGTTCCAGTAAGCTCCAGCGCCGTCCTTGCGATAGCGGTCGCTGTGGTTGGTGTGGTAAGCATCCGGACAGAGATTGTGGATGTATTTGTATTTCCCGATGCGAACACTCCGGATCGGGAAAATGTTCATAGCGGCATCTCCGGTGTGAGTCGTGAAAATTCTATCTCGATGCTGATCAGACTCACCGAGCAGAACCGGTTTAAAGGACTTTCCGTCAATTTCCCAGGGCACGTCCCTACCGGCGGCATCAATCAACGTGGGCAAAAGATCCACCCAACTGGTCATCGCGTCCGTCCGTGTCCCGGGCTCAATATGACCCGGCCAGACCACGATCATGGGCACACGGGCACCGTAGTCGTAGAGGTTCCACTTTCCACGCGGCCACTGGCCACCGTGATCGCTGGTAAAAAGGAAGATAAAATTGCTTCCGAACTTCTCCTTTGCGAAATCATAGATCAGCCCCATCTCGGTGTCCATCCCGCTAACGTCTGTCAAGTAACGCGCCCAGTGCTCACGAGTCTCCGGCGTATCAATCAGGAAGGACGGCAAGGTAACTTCATCAGGATCGTAGGTAGACTCAACGCTCCAGGAGACATGCGGGCGCCGATCACCTACCAACAGGCAAACGGGCCCTTCGATATCGTTCTTCTCAAAGTAAGGAATCACATTCTCATGCATATCTTCCGGCTGAAAAGAGAAGTGATCGCCGCCCGGGAAATGCATTCTCCCGTGACCCACCTTGCCAAAGGATGCGACACGATAGCCCATCTCTTTGAGGAGAGTCGTGAGATATTTCGTTCCTTCTTTCGGCTTGGTGTGATTCGGATGCGCTCCGTGCCGCGCCGGCATCAACCCGGTGAGAAAAGAATAGCGATTGGGGCAGCAGGAAGGTGAGGCCACATAGGCGTTTTCAAAGACCATCCCGTCGGCAGCGAGGCGTTCCATGGTCGGAGTTTTTGCATCAACTGAACCATGAATCGAAGTATCCAACCTGCCCAGGTCATCCGATAAAAACACCACTAGATTGACGGGATCCTCCGCGTGCGTAATTCGAGGAAGCAGGCCAAATATGAGGAGGAAAACCTGAGTAGAAGCGAAGATCAATTTCATGACGAATCACACTCTGTTTCCGGCCGCCTCCCACGTATTGTATCGACCCGATTCCTTTTAGGAAAAATACGACAGGTAAACGTCACGCCATCCTGTCATGACTCACCTCACCAAAAGGGACCACGCCATAGTCAACTTAAGAGGTTCTGGAGAGTTGCGCACTCAAGAAACGATCTAAAAGTTGAAGCGCGCGCCAAGGGTAGCGCCATGAGAAGTGTAGTCGTCGGAACCAAAAACTCCAAAGTAACCCGCTTCAAAGGTCCAGCCTGCGAGGCGATCGCTTCCAAACTCAAGGCCTACCTGAACAACCGCACGGTCATCACTAGCAGTTGGTGACGTTAGGGAAAATTCAGGAAGGATTCCAGTTGTCGCCAATCCCACAAGAGAACCACTACTGCCTGCAAAAGAATGCCACCAAGCGAGCTCTGCACGGGGTCGGATCCAGCCACTGGGCAGTTGGCGATAACCCGTAAGGCTGACGCCGAGGACAGTTTGGAATTCCGCGATTGATTCATCATCGAAACGCAGTGCCGTTCCTGCTGAGCCCTCTTCAACGAACTCACTCAACGACTGGAAAGTCATCGTGAATCCAAGATATGGCGTGATGCGGGCTCCTCGATCGTCCGCCCCAATAAAATAGTCGCGCCCAGCCTGGCCATAGATAAATCCACCGAAAGATTCAGTATCTCCCCGCATTTCATTACCGAAGGCATCTCGTCGAATCGAATCAAGGTCTTGGATACCAAGCGCACCAACCACATTAGCAAAAACATCGCCACTGCGACGCTGAGCATTCAGACCAATCCACCCTCCATTCGTCTCCAACGCACTACCAAAACCGTCGACCCTACCATCACTGCGAGCATAGCCACCAAACCCTCCAAGATACCAACCATTACTCAGATCGCGCCCTCCGCCAAACAGCATGGAAACATTAGTTGAGTCCGAATCAGCGCGCATCCCGTTGGCATTCTGTTCAGATGCACCGAAATAGCTGGTCATCCAGAGGTTCTCTTCTTCGGAGGTTTCGGCAACTACCATACCAGCCTGAACCTCGCGGGTAAGGAATCCGGCACGCTGAATCGCGCTCTGGTTCGAGTGCGACTGCCCAGCAACTTTCCCACGCAGGGAGGAGAACTGATTCGCAAAGAGATGGAAAAAATTAACATCCTGCTGTCTCGCAAAATCTCGCACGGAATTGGTCAGATTCTGTCCGGAGGAATTAGCGACGATTTCGTTGAGACTCGAAGCGTCGGCATCATTGAGAGCCTTCGAGAATTCCCGAAACTCGTCGCTAAGCCCCTGAACATTGTCGAGAGCGATCGCGTAACCCTCAAGGCCAGCGCCCGAGATCAAGCTTTCGTAAGAATCCAAGCTCGCAGCATCAGCTTGAAGGTCGCTTACATTTTCCCACGCGATGGTTTCGCCAAAGAGGATAATTGACCCCGTTGCGGGATCAGTAGAATCCAAGGTTGCTAATTCTGCTTGTTTAGCCGCGTTGATACCTCGCATATTTTCGAAGCGAAGTATTTGGCCGTCAAACACTGCCCCTTCAGGCCCACGGGCAAAACTAATAGGGCCCTCAATATGGGAAGGCCCAGAGAGAATTACAGTTGATGGGGCACCAAGAAGACGAATCGAAAAATTCCCTTCCGCTCCCGTAATACGACCGCCATGATTTCTGATCGTCCCCGAGAAACTAACCGCATCAATTCCCACGACATTAGCTTCTATAATACCGCAGTTGAAAATATCACCTGTCAACTCCGTGAAGACATAAACACCAATGCCGAGGCCCCTGATCGACCCGTTGTTCACGATATTACCTGCGACATCGTCGATAAAAATACCTTCTGAGATTCCAAAGATGGTTCCATTATTGCGGATTGTTCCATCCAAGCTTCCTTCAATCTCTACCCCGGCTAAAGTTCCAGAGATTGTCCCGTTATTCTCGAGCAGACCGTCTACAGCAGCTGTAAACACCCCGGAGGAATCGGTGGATGTCGTGCTGGAGCTGGCCTCAAATGTCAACGTCAATCCGGATACTTCCGGATCAATGTCAACGGCAGCACTGCTCAGACCAGCGCCAGTCACAGTTAAGTTTCCCTGAAAGGTAATCGAACTCCCCGGATTCAAGTTCCCGAAGAAGGAATTATTAATCTGGGAGTTACCGTCACCAACCGTGAACTGCTGTGCTTTAGAAGACGGAGAAAGACAAAGGACCGATAGGCTGACAAACAAGAACAAAGACTGACCTTTCCCACGCATCTTCATTCTTCCCAAAACCAAGCTGATTTCTCTAACCTCCGGCCAACTCATACTCACAACTTTTTTGTCCCATATACACTGTCCGCTGAGCATAAGGCGACAGTTTATTAAATAGATATAGAATATTAATCAATCTTTAACTAAAATCTTTTAAATTTCGATAAAAAATTCTGCCCACACAGGGAATCAATACCTGAACAAGGGA
>PKCI01000146.1 GCA_002862135.1 Verrucomicrobiota bacterium
CCGCGGCTCTCCTTCACCTCCACCCCCTCAACGCCGCGGTGCTTCAGGATCTGTTCTGCCAGCTGGGCGCCAGTGATTCGCGAAGGCAGGGAGTTCTCAACTTCCTGCCCGTAGATTTTTTGAAAGCGGCTGCGTCCCCACATGGTGACAGCGAGGGCGATCGCGAATATGAACAGAAAGATCTGCATGTTGAGGCAAGGTTGCACGAAGGCGAGAGGGGAGCAAGCCGCGAGCCTTCAGGGCCAAAGGGTGCAATTGGGAAGCGGGATCAAGGTTTCGACCTTGCCTAGGTTGCGAAACGCGAGTGCATCGCTGTTTGCGCGAGCCCTATTCTTCGGCGACGCATGTCTATGGCCACAGAGCAGAGGGATTCCAGCATGGCGATTTTCGCTGACTTTGAAAACGTGGCGATCGGGGCGGAGCAAGCGAAATACGATAAGTTCGATATTGGCAAGGTCATTGAGCGTGTCCTCGTGAAAGGGAATGTGGTCGTGCGTAAGGCCTATTGCGACTGGAGCCGATACGAGAAGTTCAAGCGTTCCATGCACGAAGCGAATTTCGAACTCATCGATATCCCCCACGTGCGTCAGTCCGGCAAAAACTCCGCGGATATTCGCATGGTGGTTGATACCCCCGACCTTTGCTACACAAAGCCGCACATCGACACGTTTGTGGTGATCAGTGGAGATTCGGATTTTTCCCCGCTTGTCAGCAAGTTGCGTGAGAATAACAAAATCGTTATCGGCGTGGGGGTGAAGCGCTCCACCTCCGAGCTCTTTGTGGCGAACTGTGACGAGTTCATCTTCTACGACGATCTTGTTCGCAAGAAAGCACCGAGGAAGTCAAAGCAGCCCCAGAAAAAGGCGGCCAAGGCAGATGCCGGTGCTCAGAAGAAGGATGAAGCCGTCGATCTCGTCCTTGAGACCCTGGAGACGATCCTGGAGAACAAGGGAGGGGACGATCTGGTCTGGGGTTCCATGATCAAACAGGCGATCAAGCGAAGGAAACCCGGCTTCAACGAGAGCTATTTCGGGTTTCGCGGTTTCAATTCGCTGCTTGAGGAGGCGAGGGAGCGGGGATTGCTCGAACTTCAGCCTGACGAGAAATCAGGCGGCTACCTCGTCAAGGCGGTTGAATAGGCGCGGGTTACGGAAGTCCCTGAGAAATGTGACGATTTGGCTGTTTTGGACGAAATTTGTCGGTTCAATATTTTGCCTGCTATCTGCGTAAAATACTAAAAATAAGCGTCTTGTGAATTCAGCTTTCGGAACGGCTTTAGGTCGAATGTGACAGGATTGATACCGTCAGTGATTTGATGAATTGAGGCCGAGACCGCATTTTCGGTTGTGCTTCGGGGAAATCAGCCAAGATGGCTAGTTCCGGGGCACCCAACACAAACCCAACTCTGAACAAATAATTGATGAAAAAATCACTCGCTATCCTTGCTCTTGCTGCACTCGCTGCTGGAGTTAATGCACAAGACAAGATCGTGATCAAGGGTTCTGACACCCTCGGCGCTAAGATGGTTCCTCAGCTTGCTGAGCTCTACAAAGAAGCTGGCAACGACATTTCCTTTGAAATCGCTGCTGAAGGTTCTTCCACTGCTTTCACTCACCTCCAGGCATCTCCTGCTGACGTTGGTATGTCCAGCCGTAACGTGAAAGACTCCGAAGTCGAGGCTTTCGCTGCTAAGGGCATGGAGCTCAAAGACTGGACGGCTGCTTACGACATGATCGGGGTGATCGTGAATGAGAAAAGCGGCATCGAAGAGCTCACTCTTGAGCAGGTTGAAGGTATCTTCACCGGTGACATCACCGACTGGAGCGAAGTTGGCGGCGACGCCGGCCCGATCTCCGTTTACACCCGCAACACCTCCTCCGGTACTTACAAGTCCTTCCAGGAGATGGCCATGCAGAAGCGTGACTACGGTGCCGACACTCAGAAGATGGCCGGTAACGAGCAGATCGCTGAGGAAGTCGCCAAGAACGCAAACGGCATTGGCTACGTTGGTCTTGCCTACTGCGAGAAAGACGGAATCAAGCCGATCGCCGTTGACGGTGTTGAGCTCAAGCCCAAGAACGCCAAGGATTATCCGATCGCTCGCAGCCTTCACTACTACACAGTGAACGGCAAACTCTCCGAGGCTGCTAGCAAGTTCCTCGCCTGGGCAACCACCGACGAGAAGGCCGCTGAGGTCGTTGATCGCGTGGGCTTCATTCCCGCCTCTGAGTAATTTGACTCCCATTCGGGGTGCACCGTTCGAGGAATGGTGCACCCCCACAATCTAAGGTCTGGCCTGGCGTGTTTACGTCGGGCCTTTTCTGTTTTGAGGGGACATTGACTGATGTGCCAGGGGGTGACTGAATCGTCACCGATTCGATAAGGAAATTTCTCGACCTTGATTCCTATTGATGTTGCCTTTAGAAATGGCGGCAACCGCACGAATATCGCCATCCTCAGATGAGCCTGAAAGACGAGAAAAAGACCCCAGAGAATGATAAAAATGGCGTCGTCGTCTTTCGCCGCAAGGGCTTCCAGTTTCTCGGAATGGGAGTGCAGGACTACATTCGCGTCTTCTTTGGCGGAAACGCCACCTCCGCGATTATCGTCCTGATCCTGATTTGTCTCTTTCTCCTGCGTGAGGCGGCCATGTTTTTCCCTGATCACCACCGGGGAATGAAGTCCTATCGGCAGGGTGGCCAAGAGCTCGTTGGATATGTCTCCGACGAAGTTGACGCTCACACAAAATTCTACAGCAGTGCGAATATTGCCTATTTCGCCGAGGTCGGGCGCACTTCGATTCACGAGGACAAGCAACTGCGTGCCTACCGCACCGTGCTCGCCAACGTGGAGCAATCGACCAAATACACCTGGGCGCGTCTTGAGCGCTACCTGGACGAGGCTGAGGATCTGAACGACGATGTCGAGGATCTCCGCGAAGACATCGAAGAGGCATCTGCAGATGCCGAAGCTGACGCTGAAGACCTGAAAAAGGACCAGGCTGAACTGGCAGAATTTGAGGCTCGATTGAAACAGTTGGAGCCCTTGATCGCCAAAGAGCGTGAGCAACTCGAGAAGGAGGTCCAAACCGCGCTCGGGACAAGCAGTGTCTGGGACCTCGACATCGCTACGAGGGGATTGAGCGACGAAGAGCTTGCCATGGTGCGCGAGGCGGTTGTTTTCGAAGCATATCCCGACGCCGATGATGAGCATGAGTTCATTCAGAATTTGAAGCAGGTGAGCCGGGATAAGAAGGCCGCCGAAGCTGAGCGACAGGCCGGTTTCAAGGAGACGCTCAACGGAATCCGGGATTTGATCCGCCCGATGAAGAGCCTCTACGGAGAGATGAAGGACATTTCCGTCGCCAATCGGCGCGAAATTGATGCTTTCTCCACGGCTCCTGCCCGACGTGCGGCGTTGCTCTCCGGCGTGGAACAAACCGACGATCCGGCGGAGAAGGAACGCATGCAAAAGCAGGCGGATGCGGTCGTCATCATTGAGCCTGATTACGACGCCAATAATGAGCCGCTTTACGCGTTGGTGCCTCAGCATGGGGAACTGGTAGGTCCCCTCCAGAATGAGATGAACAAGCTTTTCCGCCAGCTGCCGCAGGAGGTGGAAACCAAGAGTGCTCGCGAGAACTTGAACCGAGCTGCAGTATTCTATGAGCGCTTCGATAATACCGTCACAAACAACCGGGACCGCATCCTTGATTGGCGGCACGACGCTCCACTTTCACTTTGGACTTCCACCACTTCCTTTTTGTTTGGAAAGCACTGGCTCACCAACAGTTCCTGGCACGATTTTTACGGACTCCTTCCGCTCTTCACCGGCTCGCTGCTGATTTCGATCATTGCGCTGACGGTTTCGGTTCCGTTCGCCGTCGCTGCGGCGATTTATGTGAACCAGATCGCTCGATTCAAGGAACAGAGTTTTGTGAAACCGGCGATTGAGTTCATTGGT
>PKCI01000219.1 GCA_002862135.1 Verrucomicrobiota bacterium
CATGGAGGAGTGCGGTTTTCTCAGTTCTACAACTCCGGCCGCTGTTGTCCAACCCGGGCGACCTTGATGACCGGATTACATCCGCACCAGACCGGGATCGGTCACATGACTCAGCCACCCGGGAGGCAGTATGATGAAGGAACTCCACCCGCTTACCAAGGTTATCTTAATCGTGAGTGCGCGACGATTGCGGAGATCTTGAAGGGGAGTGGCTACGCCACTCTGATGTCGGGCAAGTGGCACCTTGGCTACAACGCAAAGGATCGCTGGCCGCTGCAGCGTGGATTCGAGAAATACTACGGCTGCATCTCGGGAGCGACCCGTTTTTTTTATCCGGAGGCTCCTCGTGACATTACCTTCATGAATGAGCAGCTGGAGAAACCGGAGAGCACCACCGATGAAGCCTACTACACGACGGATGCTTTCACTGACTACGGGATACGTTTTATCGACGAACACCTTAGGGGAAAAGCGGAGGACGAGCCTTTCTTCCTCTATCTGGCCTACACCGCACCCCATTGGCCGTTGCAGGCCTTTGAAGACGACATCGCCAAGTATCGCGGCAAATACAAGATGGGTTGGGACAAACTGCGCGAGCAACGCTTCGCGAAGCAGATTGAGCTGGGCTTGATCCATGAGAAGTGGTCGATGTCGCCGAAGGTCGAGAGCATTCCAGACTGGGAGATGCTTGACCCGGAAAAGCAGGATGAGATGGACCTCAAGATGGCCGTCTACGCAGCGATGGTTGACCGAGTGGACCAGAATATTGGAAAGCTGATTGATTTCCTGCAGGAGAAAGAAATCTTCGAAAACACGCTGATCATGTTCCTTTCTGACAACGGCGGTTGCCAGGAAGGCGGCATGCTGGGGCGTGGTAATTTCTATGATATTGAGAAGCGCAACCTGGAGAGCGCCAATAGCTATGGTGAAGCTTGGGCCAACGCAAGCAACACGCCGTTTCGTCTCTACAAGCATTTCGTGCATGAAGGCGGTGCTGCGACGCCGTTCTTCCTGCACTGGCCGGCTGGTATTAAGACTCGCGAAAGTTGGTATGAAACGCCGGCTCAGTTGATTGATCTGGTGCCGACGATTCTGGATGTCGCCGGAGCGACCTATCCTGAAACGATGCACGGGAATAAAATGCCGCCGCTCGACGGTATTTCACTGCGCCCCTCGTTTGAAGGCAGGGACCTGGGCCGTGAAAACCCGATTTTTGTCGAACACGAGAACAACGCCTTTGTCAGAGACGGAGACTGGAAGTTGGTCGGTAAAGGTGTTGCTGCCGGTCCGGGAGTGGACAAGTCGAAGTGGGAGCTCTACAACATCGCTCAGGACCGCACTGAGTTGAACAACTTGAGGGAGCAAAAACCGGAGCTCTTTAAGAAAATGGCGGCGCAGTGGGATGCATGGAGTGAGCGCGCTAAGGTATATCCAAAAAAAACCAAGGGGACGAAAAAGGGAACAGCCGGGGCGGAAGAGATACTGAGGGGTCACCCTCATCCACCACAGGTGAAAGGGCGTGCTTTCATGGTGACAGCTGAGGTGAGCGGTGGAGCCAAAAAACCGCTCAACGGGGTATTGGTCTCGCACGGCGGTTTGCGCCAAGGCTATGCCCTGCACTTTGTCAAAGGAAAGCCGGTCTTCTCGATCCGCGAAAAAGGTAAGCTGACCAATCTGGTTTCGTCCCAAGCTTTTCAGGGCAGGCTGAAAGTGGAGGCAACACTTAATGAGGAAACCATCTCCCTGTCCGTAAACGGAAAGGAAGTCGCCTCGGCCAAGTCACCGGGTCTGCTCACTGGTCAGCCGGCGATTGGTCTGTATTCCGGACTCGACTGGGAAGATCCGGTCGGTGACTACAAGGTGCCGAACAAGTTCGGCGCCCGCATCGTAAACTGGAAGTCTGAAGTGGTCGTGCCCAAGGTCGATATGCGGACAAAGTGGGCAAAGGATGTGACGCCGGACAATGCCTGGAATCTTTATCCCCGCCCGCAGTTCCGACGGAAGAACTGGACAAACCTGAACGGACACTGGAACTACGCCGTGACCGGGAAGGGCCGCGAAGAAGCCCCGAAAAACTGGCAGGGCGAAATTCTGGTGCCGTTTGCGATTGAGGCACCTTTGTCAGGCGTGGAAAAAAGGTTCACTCCGGAGGATGCCCTTTGGTATCAGCGCAGCGTTGAAATTCAGAAAAAGGTAGGCAAGCGCTTTCACCTAAACTTCGAGGCGGTGGACTACGAAACGACGGCCTTGGTCAACGGAAAGCAGGTTGGTCAGAATCGCGGCGGCAATATGCCTTTTACCTTTGATATCACCGATGCCATTCGTGATGGCGAAAATAGAATCGTGGTGAAAGTCACCGACGCGACAGACAAACCTGGAACCTACCAATTGCATGGCAAGCAGCGACTCAATCCCCGTGGGATTTGGTATACGCCCGTCTCCGGGATCTGGCAGACGGTCTGGCTCGAGGAAACCCCCGAAATTCACCTGACCGGGCTCAAGGTGACACCCAGCATCAATGGTCGCCTCGCCATCGAGGTGGAACACAACGGTCCCGAAGACGCGGAAGTCGTGGTGACGGTGTTGCAGGGCGAGCACGAAATTGCGGGAAGCCGGACCAAGGCAGGATCGATGCAGGTTTCGATTCCAAACCCAATGCTGTGGTCACCGGATTCGCCCTATCTTTACAACCTTCGCATCGAAGTGGGTGACGACGTAGTGAGGTCCTACGTCGGCATTCGTGAAACCGGAATCGAGAGAGACGAAGACGGTCATCTCCGATTCACCCTGAACGGTGATTCGATCTTTCACTGGGGCACGCTCGACCAAGGCTGGTGGCCTGACGGACTTCTGACACCGCCCTCTGAGGAGGCAATGGTGTCTGACATTACCTTTTTGAAAGAGGCCGGATTCAATGTCATTCGCAAGCACATCAAGGTGGAACCCCGCCGCTACTACTACGAGTGTGATAAGATCGGAATGATGGTTTGGCAGGACCAAGTCAGTCACCGTGCTCCGGTCGATGATCCAGAGTGGACCCGGCTTTTGCCCGCCCCTGAGAAAGGCGTCTGGCCGGAGAAGGATCACCAGCATTTCATGAGCGAGTTGAAGCTGATGATCGACACCTATTACAATCACCCGAGCATTGTTCAGTGGGTGCCGTTCAATGAGCGCTGGGGGCAGCACAACACCCAGTCAGTCGGCGACTGGAATACTGAGTATGATCTGAGCCGCCAGGTGAACGTTGCAAGCGGTGGAAACTTTTTTCCCTCCGGTCACATCGTGGATGCTCATTGTTACCCACATCCGGAGTTCCCTTTTGACCAGGATGGTGGTCGCTTCGATGGATTTGTCAAAGTCATGGGTGAGTTTGGTGGCCACGGGTTCCCTGTCGAAGGGCATGTTTGGGATCCCAAGACCCGTAACTGGGGCTACGGTGGTCTTCCCGAAGACAAGGAGGAGTGGCTCAATCGCTATCGCACCTCCATCGCGATGCTGAAAGATCTCAAGGACAAGGGTATCGCCGGCGGTATCTATACCCAGACTACTGACGTTGAGGGTGAGATTAACGGGCTCATCACCTACGACCGTGAGGTGCAGAAAGTCTCTCCGGAACAACTCAAAGAAATAGGTCGCGTCCTTTTTGAATAGACCTGATATGCCCCCTCCAGAGTTGGAGGTCGGAATCTTGGCTGGGAAGGATGAATTGATGTTCCTTGGTCAGATCATCGCAGACCGGGTGGCCCTGAATTCTCAGGTGATCCATGCGACACACTCCAAGCCACCGTCAGTCAGGCCAGTTTATACTGAATCTTGAGAAACCTTTTCCAGCTCCTCGACGGCTTTCAAAGTTCCTGCGACCGTTCCAAAGGTGGGGGCAAACATCCAGCCTACAAATGGGATCATCATGAGCAG
>PKCI01000200.1 GCA_002862135.1 Verrucomicrobiota bacterium
TTGGAAAACTCGGTGACGGAAGCGCCCAGGACGACGGAATCTATATCCTCCTCAAAGAGGTCATCGATAACTGCATCGATGAATTCGTGATGGGTAACGGCAAGCAGATCGACATCGAGATCGATGACCGTTTCGTCCGGGTGCGGGACTACGGCCGCGGTATTCCGCTCGGCAAGCTCAAGGACTGTGCCTCCATCATCAACACCGGCGCCAAATACGACAGCGAAGCTTTCAAGAAATCGGTCGGCCTCAACGGTGTCGGTATCAAGGCGGTAAATTTCCTCTCTGACTTCTTCGAGATCGCAGCTTTCCGAGACAAGCAGACCAAGGGCATCTCATTCGGCAAAGGCCACATCGCCGATGAGATGAAACGGGCAGCCAAGACGACAGAGCCAAACGGCACTATGGTTTCCTTTGAGCCTGACGAAGAGATCTTCGGCACCTTCGCATGGAACTTCGAATACGTGGAGACCATGCTGCGCAACTATGCCTATCTTAACACCGGGCTGACGCTGACGCTCAACGGCAAAAAGTTCAAATCAAAGAATGGGCTGCTCGACCTGCTCAACGAAAATCTCGATGGCGGGGAGAAACCAATATACCCTATCATTCATTTATCAGGGAAAGATATCGAGGTTGCCTTCACCCATACCGAACAGAGCGGCGAAGAATACTACAGCTTCGTTAACGGACAGCATACCACCATGGGCGGCACTCACCTCGCCGCTTTTCGGGAAGCCATTGTCAGCACTGTACGAACCCACCTGAAGAAGCAGTACGACGCCACTGACATTCGGGGTGGCATCGTCGCTGCCGTCGCCGTGAAGGTGGAAGATCCCGTCTTCGAATCCCAGACCAAGACCAAGCTCGGCTCCACCCACATGGCGCCGGACGGCGAAACAATCCGAACTTTCGTCGGCAACTTCATCGGTCTGCAGCTCGACAACCACCTCCACCGCAACAAGGACACTACTGCTGCGCTCACTGAAAAGATCCAGCGCTCTGAGCACGAACGCAAGGAGATGAAAGGCATCAAGAAGCTGGCCCGCGAGCGAGCCAAGGTGTCCAAGGTCCACAACAAGAAGCTGCGTGACTGCCGCGCCCACTTGAACTCCAAGCACAAGCTCGCGGACGAATCGACGCTCTTCATTACCGAGGGTGACTCTGCCAGCGGCTCTATCACCAAGGCGCGCAACGTCGATACTCAGGCCGTTTTCTCGCTCAGAGGCAAGCCACTCAACTCTTTCGGCATGACCCGCAAGGTCGTCTACCAGAACGAAGAGTTTAACCTGCTGCAGGCGGCACTGGGTATCGAAGATGACATTGAGAATCTGCGATACAATAAGGTCGTGCTGGCAACCGATGCCGATGTCGACGGCATGCACATTCGCCTGCTCGCTCTAACCTTTTTCCTCCAGTTTTTCCCCGACCTGATTCGTGAAGGCCATCTTTACATTCTCGAAACCCCGCTCTTCCGAGTGAGGAATAAGCAAGAGACTCGCTACTGCTACACTGAAGAGGAACGGATCCAGGCTCTCGAAGAAGTAAAGAATCCCGAGATCACCCGATTCAAAGGTCTCGGAGAAATCTCGCCAGACGAGTTCAAGTTTTTCATCAGTGAAAACATTCGCCTTTCACCCGTGGAAATGCCGCCCAAGCCGAAAGCAATCCACGATCTACTGACATTCTACATGGGCAAGAACACGCCGCAGAGGCAGGAGTTTATCATCCGGAATTTGAAGGTGGAGACAGATCTCATTGAGGAGGAGGACCACGAAGCGGCTTAAGCCAAACCATTTTCCTCATGCCTGAAGACACACCTCAACCCCAGCAGCCCCTCAAGGGCATGTATGCTGACTGGTTTCTCGACTATGCCAGCTACGTTATTCTTGAACGTGCTGTCCCTCATATTGATGACGGACTCAAGCCCGTTCAGAGACGCATTCTTCATTCGCTCAAGGAAAAAGACGACGGCCGTTTCAACAAGGTCGCTAATATCATCGGCCATGCCATGCAATACCACCCGCATGGTGACCAGTCGATCGGCGATGCCCTCGTCAACATGGGCCAGAAAGAACTGGTCGTGGATACCCAGGGAAATTGGGGCAACATCCTCACTGGCGACTCCGCTGCGGCCCCGCGATACATCGAGACCCGACTCTCAAAATTCGCAAACGAAGTTTTCTTCAATCACAAGACCACGACCTGGGCAGCGAGCTATGACGGGCGCAACAAAGAACCCGTTACCCTTCCTTCCAAGTTTCCCCTTGTTCTCGCTCACGGTGCCGAAGGCATCGCTGTGGGTTTGGCCTGCAAGATCCTGCCGCACAATTTCAACGAACTCATTGACGCCTGCATCTCGGCGCTAGAGAAGAAAGACTTTGAGATCTTCCCCGACTTTCTTCAGGGAGGCATTGCCGATGTCTCCGAATACAACGACGGCCTTCGCGGCGGGAAAGTTCGGGTGCGTGCCCGGATCGAGCGCGTCAAAGCCCGCCAACTGGTGATTCGCGAAGTCCCCTTTGGCACTACCGCTTCGAGCCTTTGTGATTCCATCCTTAAGGCAAATGAACAGGGCAAAGTCCGTATCTCACGACTCGAGGATTGCACCGCGGAGAACGTCGAGATACACGTCTACCTCCCCGCCGGCGTCGATACCGATCAAACCGTCCAGGCACTCTACGCTTTCACCGACTGTGAAGTCAGCATTTCGCCCAACTCCTGTGTCATCCAGGACAACAAGCCGAAGTTCCTCGGCGTCACAGAAATCCTCAAACACAGCGCCAAGCAAACCCGCGCTCTGCTAAAGCAGGAGCTCGAGATCAAGCTCGGTGAATTGGAGGAACGCTGGCACTTCTCCAGCCTCGAAAAAATCTTCATTGAGAATCGCATTTACCGCCGCATCGAGGAATGCGAAACCTGGGAAGCGGTGATCGAAGAAATTTGGGAGGGCTTGAAGCCGTTCCTCAAATTGCTCAAGCGCGAGGTCACAGAGGAAGACATCGTTCGCCTCACCGAGATCAAGATTAAGCGCATCTCGAAATATGACGCCTTCAAGGCCGACGAACTTATCAAGGGCCTCGAAAATCAGATCACTGAGGTGAAGAAACACCTTCGCCGCCTCACCCAATACGCCATCAAGTGGTATCAGAACATCAAAGAGAAATACGGCAAAGATCGTAGCCGCCGCACTGAACTCGCCCGCTTTGACCGCGTTGCCGCCAAGCAGGTGGTCGTGGCCAACGACACGCTCTACGTGAATCGTAAAGAAGGCTTCGCCGGTTACTCCATGAAGCGCGACGAGTCCGTTGAGAAATGCTCGCGCCTCGACGACATCATCGCTTTCTCCCGCGACGGCACCATGCGCGTCGTCAAGATCACCGACAAAGTCTTCATCGGAAAAGACAACCTCATTGTCCACGTCTTCAATAAGGACGAGCCGAAATACTACAACATGATCTACCGGGATGGACGCGGTGGTCGGGCCATGGTGAAACGTTTCCAGGTCACCGGTGTGACCCGGGAAAAACTCTATGACCTCACCGGAGGAAAACCCGGCACGCGAGTTCTCTGGCTCAGCGAGCATGACACCGAGGAACAAGCCGACGTCGTCGTCCGCGTTCATCTGAAGTCCGATCTTCGTCTTCGTAATTTTCAGATCGACTTCCACTTTGGCGAACTCACCATCAAGGGACGTAGTGCCAAGGGTAACATCCTGACAAGGCACCCCGTTGATCGGGTCTCGCGCATTTCCAAGGCGGAACAGGAAGAGATTACCGGGAAGACACAGGAAAAACCTTCGCCCGACCCGGAACCTGAAGCAAAACCTGCCGCCACGAAGAAGGCTG
>PKCI01000024.1 GCA_002862135.1 Verrucomicrobiota bacterium
GTGTCGCGACCGCGTGGGTTGCTTTCCAGCGCATCGAGAAAGCGTCCGATCTGGGCGTCGACGAATGCCACGGAAGCGAGGTAGGCCTGGAGTGTCTCGTCCCAGAGCTCGCGTTTAACGATGTCCTCGTGGTCACTGAGACCGTTGTGCATGTTCTTGTGGGCATGGGAACGGGCCAGCTTGCGGGCAAATTCAGGCATATCATCCCAGTCATCGCCTTCGGCGGGTTCGGCCGGACGCTTGATGGAATCGATGGGAAACTTATCGAACCACGGGGCGGGGACCTGGAGCGGGCGGTGGGGACGGAAAAAGCCAACCGACATGAAGAGTGGTTTTTCCGTCTCAGAGTTCCACTCATCGATGGCCCAGCTGGCGACTTTGTAGTCGCTCATCTCTTCGTCCGAGGCATCGAGGGCATAACCGTCAGCTGGGGAACCGTAGGCGTTGAAGGTGTCTTCGCCTTTCGGAGGCTTGGGATCCTTCGGGCGTGCGAGGAGAGAATCGCCGTGCTTGCCAGGATTGCCGTGGAACACCTTGCCGCCGCTGGCGACGCGGTAGCCATTCTCCATGAAGAACTGCTGCATCGTGGGCGTTTCGATCTTCGTCTCTTCCTTGAATTTGGCGTTGAAGTAGGTCCCGGTATTCGAGGCGTAGACCCCGTGGTTCAAGCTGGTACGCGAGGGGCGACACTGCGGGGAGTTGCAGTAGGCGTGGGGGAAGGCCATGCCACTGTCAGCGAGGGCGTCGATGTTGGGCGAAATTGCGTTGGGGTGTCCGCCGAGGTAACCGAGGTAGTCGTTGAGGTCATCGACGATGATGAAGACGACGTCGGGGTAATCATCAGCTTTCTTGCTCTTTGCAGTTTCTCCGGAGTCTTCCCCTTTCGCTGTGGCTTCGGCGGCAGGTGTATCGTTTTTTTCAGAAGAAGCGTCTGACTTCTTCTTGGTTCTTCCGGAAGGCCGTTGCACCTCTCCGATATCCTTCATCTCCGGGCCGTATTCCGTCACCAGCGCATCGGTGCGTTCGCGCATGCGCTTGAGGTGGGGATGCTCTTCCTCAGCATCAGCAAGATTGACCAGTTGGTCTGGATCTTTCTGCAGGTCGTAAAGGAATTCCTGAGGCGCTTGGTCGGTGCCGTCGAGGAAGTAGCGCGCGTAGCTCATGTCTCGGCCCCGAACGCCCTCCCAGCGGGGGATGCTTTTAGGAACCGCCAGGAATTCGCAGAGGAATTCGCTGCGCCAGTCTCTCACTCTATCGCCACGAATGAGCGGGGCGAGGCTGCGACCGGTGTGCGTGTCCGGGGTGGGGAGCCCGGCCAGTTCGATGAGGGTGGTGCCGACATCGCTGTTCAACGCCATTTCCGGGAGAACACGCCCCTGCATGGATTTGGGCAGGCGAGGATCGTAAACCACGAGCGGCACGCGGAGGGACTGATCGTAGTGGGTCCACTTGCCGGCGAAGCCGCGATCACCAAGGTAGTAACCGTTGTCCGCGGTGTAAACGATGATGGTGTTATCGGCGAGGCCCTGTTCTTCGAGCTGTTCGGCGAGGCGGCCAACAACATGGTCGATGCCGCTGATCATGCGAAAGTAGGCCCGCATGTTGGTCTGATATTTTTTCGGCGTGTCCCAGCGCCAGAAGAAGCGCTGACGATTGATGGATTCCTTGAGGAAGTCGGGCTCCGCTTCGTAGATCGCCGGATCCTTGAGAGGAGGCAGGGGCATTTCCTGGTCCTCATACATCCCGTCGGTGACCTTGGGCCAGGGGAAGTGACCGATGCCGGGGCGCTTGTCACCGTCTTCGGCGTGGGTGGCGTTGAAGCTGATCTGGAGGCAGAAGGGCTGGTCCTTGGGTTGCTCCTTGATGAAGTCAATGCCCCAGTCGCCGAGAATCTGGGTCTCATGACGCGTGCTGCCGTCCTCCATTTCCTTAAAGAAGGGGCGGCGAAAAAGCTTCTCTCGCACATCCCACATTAGGGCGGCGGATTCATCGGCGATGTTGACGTGTTCCTTGCCGAGGTGGCCGGTGCGGTAGCCGGCATCCTTCAACACGGCGAAGAAGGAAGTTTCGCAGAGTTCCGGATCGAGCGCCCCCGGCTTGGCGCGGTAGAGGTGACGCCGCTCGTAGGTGCTGGTGAAGAGGCAGGCGCGGCCGACCCAGCAAGTGGAGGTGGAGACAAAGGAATTCTCAAAGCGGACCCCTTCGCCGGCGAGTCTGTCGATGTTCGGTGTTTTGACGATGGGGTGACCCGCGCAACCGAGGGTGTGGTCGCGCTGATCGTCTGCGTAGAGAAGCAGAATATTGGGGCGGGTGGCGTTCTTGTCAGGGGCAGCGGTCTCTTTCTTCGCGGCTGCCCCTTTACCCTTTCCCGTTGGAGTGGCCTTGACTTTCCCTTTCGCTTTCCGGTTGGGCGTCCGCTCTTTCGGCTCAACTTCCGTGACCTTGCCGACCTGTCGTTGGTCCGCGGCATACCACTCATCGAGTAGGCTGCTGAGTTCTTTGACCCTTTTCGGGTTTTGGGTGGCCAGATTCGTCTCCTCGTTGGGATCCTTCTTCAGATCGTAGAGTTGGGCTTCGCCACCCCGGGGGGGGTATTTCATTTTGCCCGGAGCCCCGTCGTAAGTCAGAAGCAGCTTGTCGTTGCCTTTGATGACCCAACGGTAAAGGAGCGAGGCCTGGGGATTCTTGATGTCCGCAATGTCATGCGCGAAAGACTCGCCGTAGAGGGTATCACGATCGATGGCATCACCGCTCTCCAGTTCAGGTAGCAGGTTGAGACCCGGAAAGTCATGAGGTCCTTCAGCATCCGCGGCGGCGAGGATGGTCGGCACGATATCGATCGAGGAACAAAGCTCAGGACGATCCGCAGCGGGAATAGTGCCTGGCCAGCGGAACATAATGGGGTTGCGGGTGCCGCCTTCGTTGGGGCTGCGCTTGGAACGGTCGGCGTAGCTGCCGGTCTCGGTCTGAATCCAGCCGTTGTCAGTCACATAGATAACAAGGGTGTCTTCGGCAATGCCGGCGTCATCGAGTTTCTCCATCAAGAGCCCGACGGTGTCGTCGAGGCGCTCGATGTTGGCGTAGTATTTGGCAACGCGCTCGTGAACGCCCTTAGCCTCATACTTGGCGGCCAGGTCCTGGGGCGGATCGTGCGGGGTGTGTGGCAGGAAAGGGGCATACCAGACAAAGAAAGGTTTTTCGCCTTCGACGGAACGGTCGATGAAGTCGAAGATGGGTTCCATGCCCTGGCGCCCGATCTTGAGACCATCGTCTCCGTGGCGGCCACCCTTGTCGGGATAACCACGAGTCATACCCTCGGTGAAACCACCGCGTTGGTAGGAGCCTTCCCACCATTTGCCGCTCTGGTGGCTGACGTAACCTTTCTCACCGATCCATTTGGCGACGGTGCCGATCCTGTCGACGTTGGAGATGAGTAACTCTCTGGCGCTCTTGCCGGCTTTATCAGCGTGAGCGGCATTCTCTGGTGTTCCCGCGGGGTCGTTGCCTGTGATCTTGTTCTGGTGAGAGTAGAGACCGGTCGCAAGCGTCATCAGAGCAGGACGACAGAGGGCAGTGGGGACGTATCCACGCTTAAAAAGCGCACTCTCGGAAGCGAGCTGATCGAGATGAGGCGTCTCGATATGCGGGTGCCCCATGAAGCTGTAGTCGGTATAACTGTGATCGTCGGACAGGATCAGCACCACGTT
>PKCI01000202.1 GCA_002862135.1 Verrucomicrobiota bacterium
GTTCCGTTCCGCAGCCCGGAAGAGCCGGTCGACTGGGAGACCATGATCACCCGAATGGATGGCTTCGGTGGACTCTACAAGCACACTCAGGACACCATCGTCGAACGACTCATCAGCACCTACAAGGACGACGCCGTGGACAGTTGGTCGCCCTACGTTCCCCCCGCTGCTCCTACCGGCATGGTGACCCAGGCCAAAATCACCTCGTGGGAACTTGGCGAACACTACGAAGGCTCCTATCACGATCTCGAGCTCGGTCCCGACGGTCTTGTTTATGCGGTTAACATTCGCATCAACCAGCTCGCGATTCTCGACCCGGAAACCGGCGAGCAACGCTTTCTCAAATATCCCAAGGGCACCGGCGGCGCCCACTCTATCGAACAAGCCAATGACAAGAGCCTCTGGACCACCATGTGTGGGTCCGGCCACATGGCACGATACGATGTGAATACCGGAGAGTTCCTTCACGTCTCCAGCGCAGAAGCTCCGGCCAAGCGCGGCTCCTACCCTCATACCCTGCGAATTGACCCCAAGGATCCGGAAGGACTCATTTGGTACACTGACGCCGGACGGAACTCTGTTTTCTCGCTTCACCCCACCACCCACTTCGTGAAGGAATACCACCTGCTCGACGCTGGACAGGTCAAAGCCGGCGGCAAAGGCGAGTCCCGCGGCATCACCCCCTACGGTCTCGACTACTCCCCGGTCGACGGCATGATCTGGTATTCCAAGCTCAACGGCAACCGTATCGGCCGGATCAATCCCAAAGTCCCTGACGGAGACATCACCGAATGGAACCCTCCTTTCCGCGGTCCCCGCCGACTTCACGTCGCGCCTGACGGCATGGTCTGGGTGCCCGGATTTGGCTCCGGCGTCTTCGGCAAGTTTGATCCCACCTCGGAGGAGTGGACCACCTACCCGCTGCCAGACTACCTCAACCAGATTCCCTACGCCCTCAATGTCGCGCCCGACGGCATGGTCTGGATCTGCGGCACCGGCAACGACACCCTCTACCGATTCAATCCCGAAACCGAATACCTCGTCGAATTTCCGCTGCCCTTTCGGGTCAGCTACACCCGTGAGATCGAATTCGACGAAGACGGCAACGTTTGGACCAGCACCAGTGGCCCGGCGCGCCACATGGAGAACGTCTGCGGCTCCATCATCAAACTGGAACTGCCCGACGACGTCGAAGAAACCGGTGGCCTGAAACTCAGCCCGATCCAGCTCAGCCTAGCTGAGCAAGGCATCCTTTCGGAAGCAGAACGCGCCCAAGAGGCCAGGGTGCGACAAGCCGAGCAGGCCATCGCCAAGCAGATCGCTTCCGGAAAATACGACGCCACTCCGTTCAAAGCCGTGGAACTGGCGCTCGCTCAACAAAGCCGCGAAACCCGTAGCCCGTCCCTCTCCACCGCCTTTGGCCGACTCGGAGCCGGCGTGGGCGGCGCGAAACTCGAAGAGGTCATCGAACAGATCGAGTCCATCAAGAATCCCCGCGACCGGGACTCCGCTCTCAACGGACTGGCACACGGACTCGTCAACAAAAACCCGGAAGCCGCGTTAAAGTGGGCCAACCAGATCGGCGACAAGAAGTTTCGGGAAAACGTTGTCGCGAAGGTCTCGCAACGCATCAGAAACCGCCCCACCACTCCCGCCAAAAAACCTAACCCGGGCTCCAAGGCGGTTTCGATGGAGAAACAAACCAGCGTGCATCGTCTCGACAGTTCCCGACGCTCCGCCTTCGACGCCTTTGTTTACGTGAACCGGATACCTGACCAGCCGAACAATGGCGAATCGCCCGAGGATTTTGCCGGCCGAATTCAGAGTCGCTTGGCGAATCAGGAAGGCCGGATCCAGATCAAACTACCTTCTGAAATGGCTCGCAATGCCTACCTCGGCTTTAAGCATTTCCTGAACTCAGAGGCAGAGGCGTGGTGGGAGGCTAGTGTTCTCAGCAACCAAGAACGGAAAGTGAAACTTCAAAAAGTGATCCAGCAAGAAATTGCCGCCGGTAAGGCAGATCATCATGGCGACGCAGCAGGCATTGAGAGGACTGACATTGAGAATCTGCTCGCCTTTCTCAGCTCTCTCGAAGGCGTCACAGATGAGGAGTTTCGCACCTCGATCATCAATGCCGAGGTTCTCGACACCTCAAAGGACATCTTATCAACGCGGCTCCCGACTGCGCCATCGATCAACGGCACCGTCCGCTTTGAAGGCCCTGCTCCCGAGCGTCAGCCACTCCCCCTCGACGCCGCCAGCCGCCAACTCTACAAGGGCCAGCCCGCTCTCGACGAAAACATTCTCATTAGCCCCGACGGCGCACTCGCCAATGTGTTTGTCTATGTCACCAACCCGCCCTCGGGTGACTACCCGTCGCCCAATGAGCCGGCCATCATCGACCAGCAGAAGTCCATGTTTGTTCCGCGCGTGCAGGGCTTGCGGGTGGGACAGGAACTCGTCATGAAAAACGGGGATCCCTTCATTCACAACATCCGGTCCCTCTCGATGAAGAACCGCCCCTTCAATATCGCCACCCCCGCCAACTCTCCGGATCGTAAGAAGGTGTTCGAAACCGCCGAGGGTCCCATCACCGCCAAGTGCGACTTTCACCCGTGGATGACCGCCCATTTCTGGGTCATGGATCACCCCTTCTTTGCCGTGACCGATCGTGACGGCCGGTTCTCCCTGCCGAAACTACCCCCGGGTGACTACACCCTGACCGCCTGGCACGAAGTGTATGGCACGCAAGAGACCCGAATCTCGATCGGAACCGGCACTTCTAAAGAAACCACACTGACATTCCGACAAGAAGACTAGTGCCTCGGCCCCAGAAAATGCGAAGCAATTCTCCCCAAGGAGAGGCGATTTGCAATCGCCTGCACTGGCTACGCGGGAGATTCCAAATCGCCCCTCCTTCTCACCGTCCAGATTGCCGATGTCATTCTCGACTACGGCCCGGGTTGCCTCCGGCGGTTCAGAGGAACTAGAAAGGATATTTTCCGAATATTCCCATCTCCCGCGGAGGTTCTATAATGAGAAACCCCATTTCTCTTCCCACCTATTCCTCCGACGAAGAAAAACGTCAGGCCAACCAACGCGACCTCGAACTGATGATCCGGGTCAGCCAGGGAGACGTTGAAGCGTTTCAGTCGCTCGTCGAACTTCACCGGTTCGCCGTCATCGGTACCGTCACAAAGATGCTGGGTTCTCCCTTCGAAGCCGAGGATATCGCCCAACAGGTCTTTCTTCGCGTGTGGAAAGCCGCGCCCCGTTACCAGCCGTCAGCCCAGTTCAACACCTGGCTGTTCATCATCACCCGCAACCTGGTCTACAACGAAACACGACGCCGGCAGCGGAAACCCACCGTGTCGGTCGAAACGCACGAGAACTTCAGCTATCAAATCGTGGCGGACCTGCACGCAACCTCGCCCGCGGTTGATGCCCAGCACTCTGAATTTGAAGAAGCCGTCGAACGAGCGATCGAGGCGCTCCCCGATCGGCAACGGACCGCGCTGCTGCTACGCCGCAATGAGGAAATGCCCTACCTCGAAATCGGGCGACGCCTGTCCACCACCGAATCGGCCGTCAAAAAGCTCCTCTTCCGGGCGAGGACAAACCTCAAATCCTCACTGAGACATCATCTAAACAGCTAGTCCTCTCG
>PKCI01000198.1 GCA_002862135.1 Verrucomicrobiota bacterium
GGTTATCCGGAATGGGCTGGTATTCCACATCGCGCATCTTGCAGCAGTTTGCCTGCACTTCAGCCACGGTGACTTCGCCACCGCAAGCAGCTCCAAAGATAGCAGCTCCAAGGGCACAGGTTTGATCGCTGGCAGCCACGCGCAACGGACGACCCAGGATATCAGCGTAGATCTGCATTAAGGTCGCATTCTTCACCGCAAGCCCACCTGTAGTGACGACTTCGTTGATCTTAATGCCATATTCCTCCATCCGATTAATGATGGTCAGCGCTCCAAAAGCCGTGGCTTCAATCAAAGCCCGGTAAATCTCATGGGCTTCGGTGTGTAGAGTCTGGCCGAGAATCATACCGCTGAGACGAACATCGGTCAGGATGGTGCGGTTGCCGTTATTCCAGTCGAGCGCCATCAGTCCGGTTTCACCTGGCTTGTGACCACTCATTCGCCTCTCCATCTCGATAAATTTTTCGTCCTGCGAAACTCCGTATGAATCCGGAACAAGATGATTCACATACCAGAGGAATATGTCACCGACTGCTGACTGCCCCGCCTCAATGCCATAGTGATCGGGAAGCACCGAACCATCGACCACGCCGCAAACGCCGGGCACGTCGCCGAGTTTAGCGCTGTTCGGCAGCACTGTGATATCGCAGGTGCTAGTTCCAAGAATTTTCACCAAGGTTCCGGCTTTGCCGCCGGAACCAACCGCGCCATGGTGGGCATCAAATGCACCTACGGCGACCGGGATCCCCTCGGAGAGCCCAAGTTTTTCAGCCCATTCACTGGTCAATTTACCGGCTTGTGCAAGTGAGGTGTCGGCCTTGTCATAAAGACGGTCTCGCAAGTCACCAAGCGCAGGGTCGAGAGACGCAAGGAATTCCCTGTCCGGGAGGCCGCCCCATTCTTCGCAATACATTGCTTTGTGCCCGGCTGCGCACACGCTGCGCTTCACTTCGGAAGGCTTGTCATTGCCGGTAAGAACAGCCGGAAGCCAGTCACAATGCTCCACCCAGGAGTATGCGGCGTTAAAGACGTTGCGGTCAATGTTGAGACACCGCCAGATCTTACTCCACCACCATTCGCTGGAATAGGTGCCGCCACATTTGGCAAGATAGTGGGGACGATCCGCAGAAGCTTTCTCAGTAATTTCGGCCGCTTCTTGGTGCGCTGTGTGATCCTTCCAGAGCCAGACACAAGCATTGAGGTTGTCTTTGAACTCTTCTTTCAGCGCCAACGGGATGCCGGATTCATCGACCGGAATCACGGTGCTACCGGTAGTATCGATCCCAATGCCAATCACCTCAGACGCTTCAAAATCCGGATTCGACTCTTTGGCCTGAGCCAGCGCTCCGGTGATAATCGTTAACATACCGTCGAGATAATCCTGTGGATTCTGGCGGGCCACATTGGGATCGGCGGGATCAGTCAGAATTCCCAGTGTGCCCGAGGGATAGGGAAATACAACGGACCCCATTTCTTCTCCAGTATTGATGTCCACCAGAAGTGAACGACAGGAGTTGGTGCCGTAATCAAGACCAATTGCGTATCGACTCATTGCGATGGATATAGGTGATACGACTCTTCGGCGCAAACGCCGAATGCCAATTATTGTTTAAAAATTTTCGTGAGATTTCGCGTAGTGTTTGCATCCAGATGAATCCGGCACTCCCTTACAACGAGACCATGGAAATCTTCATTTCAGAGATCCCGGAAGAAGGCCTGCACCGCAATGGTGTCCTAGCAGCGACTATCTTTGGCCTCTCGCCCGAGGATAGCATCCAACCTGCCGGCGATATCACCTACAATGCTACGATATATCATTTTGATGGCGTGGTGACCTTCGAAGGGAGTCTCACGGGCAAATTCCAACTTCAATGCAATACATGCCTCGAATACTTGGATTACGAGGCCAACTTCTCCAAGTGGAGTTCTGATCTCGAACTTGATGAGGACCAGCAGAGCTTTGATCTCGCCGAAATCATTCGGGAAGACTTTCTACTCGACCTCCCCTCCTATCCACGTTGCGATGAACTCGTGCCTGGCAAGCTCTGTCCCAAAGCCCATTATGTGGTGAAAATCCAGAAACCGTTAGAAGAGGAGGCGAAGTCCGAAGAAAGCGATAACGCCTGGGGAACGCTGGATCAGTTGAAAGACTGAACTGAATTAACTTTTCCAGGCGACCTTGTCCGGCTTACCGCGCCAGGCAACGCGACCGCGGTCTCCGGCTTTGATTTGCTCGCCTTCCTTGAAGAAGCAGAGCCATCGCTCTTCGGGATCGTCATCAGGAACCACTGAGACTTCATAAACCGTTCCCATCGGCCTGACGTCGGCGACGGTCGCCATGGATCCCTCTTCTGCAACCTCGCAGGAAATCCAGCGAGCATCCTCTGGCCGGGTCCAAGTCACTTCCCCCGTCTCAGGGTTGCGCACCTTGTTGGCAGGGCCAAAGCGCTCAGCACAGTATTGATCCACCGGCCCCTGATACACTTCGGAAGGACTTCCGACCTGGATCACCCTGCCTCGATCAAGGATTGCAACTCTCGTGGCGATGGCCAGGGCATCTTCGGGATCGTGAGTGACCAACAAAGCCGTTTGCCCGAGATCGACGAGAATCCTACGAATTTCCTCCCTCAGCTTGCGCCTCAAAGACGGATCAAGGTGACTGAAAGGCTCATCTAACAGGAGTAGTTGCGGCTCGGGCGCTAAAGCACGAGCAAGAGCAAGTCGCTGACGCTCACCTCCAGACAACTCGTGTGGAAAACGTGATTCCTTTCCCTGTAAGTCGACCATCCTGAAGCACTCGGCAACTCGTGAACGGATACGGTCCGAATCCCATCCCGTCAGGCCGTAGGCTATATTCTTATCGGCCTTTAAGTGTGGAAACAGGGCTCCGTCCTGAAACATCAATCCAAGGCGGCGTTTCTCAGGTGGCTTATCTATTCCGTTACCGTCGGCCACCACTTCTCCCCCCAGAAACACCTCCCCTTCATCAGGCGCCTCCAACCCGGCGGCCAACCGAAGCAGTGTCGTTTTGCCGCTTCCACTCTCACCAATCAACGCGAGAATGTCCCCGTCGTTCACATCCAGCGAGACTCCCTTCACCGCAGGATACTTCTGCTGTGAAAATCTCCGGGTCACCTTTCGGTAAGACAAAAGTGGTGCCAATTCAGTCATTTGAAGTAGGTGATGCCAGCCAGCGATTCATCACCAGCAATCCAATCGCACCAGCTACCACAATCATCAAGGACGGAACAGCGCAGGCCTGCAGGCGGGACTCCTTGGCCAAACTGAAGGCCATCGTCGCAAGTGTCTCAAAGTTGGCGGGCCGCAGGATCAGGGTAAGCGGCAGTTCTTTGAGAATATCGACGAAGAGAAGCATCCCGGCTGCAATCAAAGGTCCCTTCAACAAAGGCAGGTCAATCTTGAGAAATGTGGCCAGGGGTGACTGCCCTAGGAGACGCGAAGCCTCCTCGAGAGGACGACCGAGGCGGTCCATTCCGGCGCGTGCAAATTGCAGCGGAATCGCAAAGAAGCGCACAATGTAGGCAAAACCGATTGCAAACAGCGTCCCGCTTACCAGGGGCATCCAACCGACCTCCCATCGGTCCATCGTTCCAAAGACCACAAGGACACCGACGGCAATCACG
>PKCI01000086.1 GCA_002862135.1 Verrucomicrobiota bacterium
CCCAAGTGGCCCCCTCTGGTCGAGGCGAGGGAGCTTGGGCGGATCCTGAAGGAGCAGTTCAGTAGCGAACTGGAGCAGGTGATGCGCCTTTCCGAAGACGAAAAGAAGTTCTGGGATTCCAACGAAGTTAATCTTGAAAACCAGGCTTTTGATGCGCGTATCAACGCAGAGATTCAGTTGGTCTCAACGCGGTCCAGTGTTCTTGCTCGCGAGATTGATGCTGAGCAGCGCATCTTTGACAACCTGACCACCAAGTTGAAAGAAGGTAACTTCTCAAAGGGCTTCGCCACGAAGCAGTTCGAGATTCTTCAGCCTCCCGTTTTGCCGACGATGCCGGTCGGGCCGAACCGGACGAAGATCCTATTGAAGTACACCGCTGGAGGCGCTGCGCTGGGAATTGCCATCATTTTCATTATTGGCTTTCTGGATCCCACCGTGCGAACGGTTTCGGACCTGGAGCTTCTCACCAGTGTTCCTGTTATTGGAGCCATCCCGACAGGCAACTTCCGTGGGCGTGAGGAGTCTTTAGCGCTCATTGTTGAACCAAAAGGACAGGCGACAGAAGCTGTTCGATCTCTTAGGGCGGGGCTAACCTTTCTGGGGGATTCGCGAGAGCGCTGTACTTTTCTGGTAACAAGTGCACTACCTGGGGAGGGCAAAAGCTGGGTGGCATCCAACCTTGCGTTGTCTTTTGCTTCCCAGGGAGACCGAACTTTGTTGATCGATGCAGACCTGCGGCGGCCGGTGCAGCACGAAACTTTCGGATATGAAGACATGTCCAAAGGCCTGGCCGATCACCTCTCGCTTGGAAAGAGCCTTAAGGAAGTGATCCAGCGCAGTGATGTATCAGAAAACCTCTTTCTCATGGCGGCAGGCAGTCGTTCAGCTAACCCAGCTGAGTTGCTTGCCGGCAAGCAGCTTCCGGGACTGATGGAGAAACTCTCCGAGTATTTTGACCGGATCATTATCGATTCCGCTCCTATGATTCCCGTGAGTGACACGATGCCATTGGTTGGGCTGGTCCAGTCAGCGGTCCTGGTTTGTCGTATTGGTAAGACTCCCGCTGCAGGGATTAAGCGAGCGATTCGCATGATGCAGGACAACGGAACCGTCCCTGTCGGGTTGGTGGCGAACGGTCTGCCGCGCACGCGGACCAAGCGAGGCTACGGCTACTACTACAACTACATGGGTGGAGGAAATTACTCCTACTACAACGAAACAGGGGATCCGGAAAAGGATGGGACCCTGACAACGGTTCCTTCGCAGTCCAGCCGCAAGTCTCCGGAGTCTGAGGAAGAGGATCCTGCCATTGAGGCGAAGTAGGCCTGTTCAATGGGACCTCATGGGAGCAGCGATTCGCCGGAAAGGAAGTGGTGGCCTGCTCTGTTCCCTCTGCTGGTCAGCTTCTTATATGCTCCGCTTGCGTGGGGGGCAACAACGCGGGGCACAGTGGCGATCCTGGATGGGTTATTCGTTGCCTCGTTTCTCGGTTGGAGTGCTTTATTGATACTGGAAAGGCGACTACCCAGATTTTCGCTTTGGGCCGCGATTCCCATCGTCTTCGTGACAGTTCTTGGTCTGATCTCGTGGGCTAACCCGGTATCCACCTTCGATGAGAATTTCGGGGTCCTCAGACCCACTGAGACTGCGATTCCCTGGCTGCCTGGATCTGTGGACCGGGCGTCGACCGGGGAAGTTGTGGTGCACTTATTGGCTTTATTGCTTGGATTTCTAGTCCTGCTTGATGCCTGCTCACACTCAAGGATTCGCTGGCTCTTTCTCAAAGGGCTTGCCATCAGCGGATTTGTTATTGCGTTGATTGGCATTACCCAAAAGGCGGCAGGAGCCAAGGCGATGCTCTGGGTTGATCCTGACCCGCTCAAATATGGCAATAAGCTCTTTTTCGCAGCATTTCGTTATCATGCCAATGCGGCTGCCTTCATGAATCTCTGTTGGCCGGCCGCGATGGTGGTTTTCCTGCGCGAGCGTGACTCAGGAAGGGGGGGGGTAGCTTCTTCAATCTGGGCAACGATTCTGATTATTTCAATCATCGGGGTTTTTATCAACACCTCAAAGGCTGGACAAGTGTTAGGTGCAATCGGTGTTGTGATCGCACTGATTCGTTTCCGGAGCAGTATCTTTGTTGGTTCCAAGATTGTGATGATGGTTACCGGGATTCTTTTACTGGGCCTCACTCTGGTCTTTGCCATGCCTGTGGTTTCGAAATGGCAGGAACGCTGGTCATCTGCGAGTGCAAGTTCCAGCTTTGGAGGCAGAGCTGAGGCCTATGCCACGTGTCTCAGGATGCTGCCCGACAATGCGGTCTACGGTTCCGGTCCCGGAACGTTTCGCCTAGTATTCCCCTTTTATGTGAGACCCTCCGCTGACCGGATGGTTTCCGAGTTCTTCTGGTATCACGCCCACCAGGACTACCTTCAGACGGCTATCGAATGGGGTATTTACGGTGCTTTAGCGTGGTTTATTTTTTATGCCGGAGGATTGATTCGGGGTTTCCAGACCGTTGGACTCGGGCTGAAACGTGGCGGGATTGAATACTCGGTCAGTTGCGCGTTGATCGGCATGATCATTGTCATGCTACATGCGATGGTCGATTTTCCTTTTCAGATTCCGGCGCTTCAACTGCCGGTGGCAGTTTATATGGCGGTTCTTTTTGCGAGTGACGCGCGAAGCAAATCAAAAAGGCCGGCGGAGGCCGGCCTTTAATAATGAAAGATTTGAAATTGATTGACTAATTTTCCTGCTGAAGTCTGGACTGCAGTTTGTCGATCAGAAGTCCGAGGGCGACAATGGCAGCGAGGGTTAGCGAGAGAGACATGTAACCGCTTACGTCGTGCAATTTCTGGAGGTTCTCTTCGCCATGGCGGAACGCGTGCCGAACGAGATAAACAACGCGGGCGCTGTTACCGACGAATGCAAAAGCAGCGCTGGACAGGATGAGGAGAATCCGCAAAGACCAATGATTCCTGAGAAATTCACCAATAACAAAGCCGGCAAAGATACTGCTTTGAAAAGAGCGGATTCCACTGCAGCCTTCGCTCACTTGAAGTGGAATGCCGTTCGCAAATATGGTTTCGCCTGCCATCGTCAGGGGGAAGCCCATGAAGCGGTTGAGGCCAACCGATGTTTCCATGACTTGTGCAGTGAGGCCATGGATGATGGAAAACTCGATCGCTGAGGGAAGTGGGACGCTGAGCAGGGTGACAATCGCTACCGGGATGAGTGGCGCTGAGCGATTGATTCCAAGCGCTTGAACGAAGAGAAGCCCCGTTGTGCCCCAGAGCAGGAACCAATGGATGTAAAGGGGCGCCCGCCATCCAGAATCAACAGTTTCCATGAGGCGGAGCAGAGCAGTAAGGAGAATGGCAATCAAACCCGGTAACCAGACGATCGGACTCTGAGTTGCTTTGGAGAAAGCGTTGACGATTGTCTCTTGGTTGAACCCTTTTGTCATTTCCGCCCATCGACTGGCGAAGAACATGATGGCCAGCGGCGGGGCCAGGTAGCCGTAGTCGTAGTAGGTGCCGTCTGCCCAGTTGGGAGCTAGGGCGAGGAAAAATTGTCCGAACCAAACTAAGAAGAATGCCCATAGCGGAAGGAGACTACGCCATT
>PKCI01000053.1 GCA_002862135.1 Verrucomicrobiota bacterium
CCGGGCACCCTTGGCGCGCACCCAGAGCATGGTCGTATTTTCAATGGATCCGACTTCTTCCTGGAATGCTTTCAACAGCCCCTCGGCAACATGCTCTTCAGGCATCAAGTCGGTGGCCATGCGATACTCCTTAAGTTTCTCCGCAGTGCCCGGCCCAACTGCAGCGATGCGGCAACCTCCGATCGCACGAGCGTCGTCACGAATCAGGTCAAAGGCGCGGAAGAAATATTCCACCGCGTTTGGACTCGTGAAAATAATCCAATCGTAGGTGTGGCATTCGGCCACACAATGAGCAAACTCACGGGCATCATCCCCTTCGGACTGGCTGATACGAATTGTCGGCATCTCGAGCACATCGGCTCCCATAGCGCGAAGGTCGTCCTTCAACTTGCTGGCCTGCTTGCGGGTCCGAGTCACCACGACGCGCTTGCCGAGCAAAGGCCGCTTCTCAAACCAGTTGAGCTTCTCGCGGCAATTCACTACTCCGCCAATGATACAAACGGCAGGCGCTTTGAATTCCGCATCCCGCACGATGTCGGCAATCGTCGCTACCGTTCCGGTCACGGTTTGATGCTGCCCTGTCGTCGCCTGACGGACGAGCGCAACCGGGGTCTCAGGATCACCTCCTTCTTCGATGATCGTCTCCATGATGTAGGGCAACCGCGCCACCCCCATCAGCATGATCTTGGTGCCGGGCGCCCTGACAATCTGGCGATAGTCGATCGAAGAATTTTCCTTATCTGGTGACTCGTGGCCCGTGAAGATGCTGACCTGCGAGCAATACTTGCGATGCGTCAGCGGGATGCCCGCGTAGGCAGGTCCGGCAATCGCCGAGCTGATGCCCGGCACAAATTCAAACTCAAGGCCCGCGTCATACAACACGGCTCCTTCCTCGCCGCCTCGTCCAAAAATCAGGGGGTCTCCCCCCTTGAGTCGGGTGACCACTTTCCCTTCGCCAGTTTTTTTAACCAGCAGTTCGTTGATTTCGGCCTGACGCATGGCGTGGCACTTGGCCGTCTTGCCGGCAAAGATCAGCTCAGCATTGGGCTTGGCCCAGGACAGAAAATCATCGTTAGCGAGATTGTCATAAACAATCACGTCGGCTTCCTCAATACACTCCTTGCCACGCAGAGTGATCAAACCGGGATCGCCGGGACCCGCCCCGACGAGATAACAAATACCTTTCTCTTCGCTCATCAATTCTTATCCTCGTTTCTCCATCAGCCGGTGTGCAAGAGCGGCCGGCTCTTCGGCACTACCTTTGACTTCAGCAATAAAGGGTTCCTTGTCCGGTTGATCTTCGTCGAATACCCGGACGGACATCGCGAGGGTCGAGCCTTCGTCTTCGAACCAGGTGTAGGCTCCCACCGGTGTCTGGCACCCGGCCTGGAGCAAATGCAGGAAAGCGCGTTCTGCCGTGATTCGCAGGAAGGTCGGCTCGTCGTTAATCGTCGCAAGAGCTTCTCGGGCTGCCACATTCTCGCTTCGAATTTCCATGGCCACAGCACCCTGTCCGGCCGCTGGCAGAAACTCATTCTCCTCCAGTTCGGAGGCGAACACCTCCGTTCCTTCAAAGTCAAAACTCGCTTCACCGGACGTATAAATGCCAAGACGTTCGATCCCGGCTCGAGCCAGGAGAATACCATCCCACTCACCATTCTCGATCAGCTTGCGAATCCGGGTCGGAACGTTACCTCGAATGTCGACCACGTTCACTCCGGGGCAGAGCCACTTGAGTTGCTGCGCTCGTCGAACTGAGCTGGTGGCAATAGTTTTGCCACCCAACAGGGTCAGGTCTCCGATGAGACCCTGTTCGGTTGTCAGGATAACATCAGCGATCTCAGCCCGCGGTAACGTCGCACAGATCTCGAATCCTTCACCGAGTTCGGTCGGGACATCCTTGAGGCTGTGCACGGCAAAGTCGATCTCACCACGGATGAGAGCCTCCTCCAGTTCCTTGGTGAAGATTCCTTTGTCGAGAATGGGATTGTCGCCCTGGCTGAACTCACTGAGCTTCAAATCCGGGCGCTTGTCGCCGATGGTCTTAACCACCTCGATTTGGACTTCAATTCCCTGCAACTTCAAAGCAGCCTCAGTCATACGTGCTTGGGTCAAAGCAAGGTCACTCCCCCGAGTACCAAGAATCAGCGGTTTGCTCATTGGATTCGTTATGATGGTTGGCTGTCGGCTCGCAACCCTCGCTCCGGGTGATCAACGGGAACAGAAACAAGGGCCTCAATACCCTTCTCTTTCAAGAATTCCCGGATAACGCCGCGGCAGATTCCGATCTGCTTCTGCCGCTGCGCCACACCGGCATCGGCGATGCGCTGGAGTTGGTCAATGTTGTAAAGGTAGACGTTGTCGAGATCGTTCACATCGTTTTCAATGTCTCGTGGCACCGCAATGTCGATGAGGAAGAGCGAATGCCCGCGCCGACGTTTCAGACCCTTGGCCACGTCGACTTTTTTCACAATTGAGCCGGGAGCGCCCGTCGAAGAAATCACGATATCGACCTGATCGAGCATGTCAGCCCACGCTTCAAACGGGACCGCTTTTCCTTCGAGCTCGTCAGCCAGGGCCTCGGCCTTGTCGAAACTGCGATTCGAAACTGCGATGCTCTTGGCTCCGCGGGACTTGAGACTCTGTGCGGTGACTCGCCCCATTTCTCCGGCACCTATAACGAGGACGCGGCAACCTTCAAGTTGACCGAAGATCTTTTCAGCGAGATCCACCGCAGCAGATCCGATTGAAGTCGAGCCCTGCTGGATACGAGTGCTCGACCGGACTATCTTACCCACGGAGAACGACTGCTGGAAAAGCTTGTTCATACTGCGGGAGGTCGCACCGTTCTTCTGGGCGATGGAGTAAGCCTTCTTAATCTGGCCAAAGATCTCGGTTTCGCCGAGGACCATAGAGTCGAGACCACTCGCCACTTCAAAAAGATGATGCGCGGCCGCTTCCTCTTCATGACGATAAAACTCAACGTCACCATCATTTACCTCGAAGTGGCTGATGAGATACTCAACGAGGCGATCCAACGCTTCGCCTGGTTGATCTGCGGCTCCATAAATCTCAACGCGGTTGCAGGTTGAAAGCACCACCGCTTCTTCGACCGCCTCGAGATCACAGATCTCGTCGAGATGGCGCGGAATTGCCGACTCGGCAAAAGCCAACCGCTCCCGTATCTCAACCGGGGCATTTTTATGGTTCACGCCAAGACAAAAGATAGACACCGCCAAAACAGAAGACAGGATTAAAAGAAAAGTACTGACAGGGCTATCAGTGCGAAGGTGAAAGCCGCGATCGAGAGCTTCGACAGGGCTTTGGGCCGCAGGCCCCTGAGAAGGTTCACCAGGAGAATTGTAACGTAGACCAACCACACCGTTCCAGTCACCATCCAATGAAGAGCGGTCGGATGATAATCCATGAAAAATGCCGACACGATCCCGATGGTCAGCAAACCGCAACCAATCACGGTGAGTCGCTGCATCGCGTCGTAAAGATATTTCATCGGTGGTAACGAGTAAAAGAGCCTTCCCGGTTTGTGGCTCTTAAGCTGTCGATCGAGAATCAGGTCCATCACCCCGGCAATTCCAGCGAGGCCAAAAGCGCCATAAGCGAGCAGGGAC
>PKCI01000007.1 GCA_002862135.1 Verrucomicrobiota bacterium
GATGATGTGCCAGTTGCAGGTAGTATGAAACTGGTTCTGGAAGATACTGGAAAGTTTGACGTCTGTGTTGAGACAGATTCTGTCTCGGCCCTGGCCGCGGAAAGAAAGTCTCAGCCCGATGCAGTTCTATTAGATATTGTGATGCCGATCCTGGATGGAGGTGACGTTTCAGCGCAGCTCAAGCAGGATCCGTTTCTAAGCAGTGTGCCAATCATTGTTGTCACCGCCCTTATTGTGAACAGCGAAGCCGGTCGGGATGATGGGATCGACAGTGGTAGTCAAATGATGATCGCCATGCCATTATGGCTCCGAAAGCTCCTGAACGCCTTCGAAACGACGCTGGTTACTTAAGCCCACTGAGTCGTTAGGCAATACTTTTACTCATAGCATTCTGCGCACAGAGTTGATATGACAACTTTGGGAATGGTGCCCTCTTGATCGGCAGGGAAATGTCGTCGATTACGAACGCCGCAATTCTCGCGATTGTGATTAGGTTTCTGACCCCTCCAATATTGCGCAATTCTCGAAGCGGTATTGGGGGACACGAATTGAGGCGCGGTCGAATCCCTTTGTGCTAGAATTTATTCATGAAGTGGTTCTTTGTTTTGGCGCTTTCTATTTGGACGATTGGAGTGACGAGTTGTTCCCAGGACTCCCCAAAACGGCATATTGTTTTTGTTCTTGGTGAACGGGAGTATGGAACGCTTGAAAACGTGCCGAAGTGGTTTGAGAAGCATCTTAAGCCTGAAGGCTACGAGGGGACTTTTATTGTCGCTCAGGCGGAAGATGAGACGCGCAATCACTTTGAAGGGATGGCGGAGGCGGTAGCTGATGCCGACCTGGTTTTCGTCAGTGTGAGAAGGAGGGCGCCGGAGAAGGAGGGGATAGATGCGCTGAAAGCCCACGTTGCCGCCGGAAAGCCGATCGTGGCCATTCGTACTACAAGCCATGCATTTCACATCAAGGGTGCTCCGATTCCGGAAGGGCACGATGTTTGGGAGGAATTTGATCCGGAAATCCTTGGTGGGAACTACGACGGCCACTACAAGGCTGAAATGGCTACTGTCAGCGCGGCAGAGGGCGTAGAAGATCACCCTGTCCTGAAAGGGCTTGGCGAGCTGCCGAAGTCAGACAAGCTCTATCGTGCCAATCCGCTGGCTGACACCACGACACTCCTGCTCAGTGGCAAGATAGAGGGACACGACGCTGAACCCATGGCCTGGATCAATGAGGTCGGTGAAAATGGAGCGAAGGTTTTCTACACCTCAATGGGCCAGCGCTCGGATTTTGAGAGCGCTGCATTTCACCAGTTGCTCAAGCAAGCGGTCGAATGGGCCCTGGATTGATGAGAGCCAGTCAGTTGAAGTGCTTCTTCGCAAAGGCGATGTATTGCTCCCAGTCGTAGTCCGTGACGTTGTGCTTGCCGGTGCGAATGTGGTAGCCGATGCGACCGTGGACGGGTTCGTTCAGCCCGGGCATCTCCGACGCGGGCATGCCTTCGGTTCCAAGTAGTTCGTAGACATGAGTGGCGTGGACACAGGAGAGGAATTCGCCCTTGGGATCCGCCCAGCGGTCCTCTTCGGCGCTGGCGATATAGAGCGGTCGAGGAGCTATGAGGGCCAGAAGCGTGTGATTGTCAAAAGGCATCGCGCCTTCGTTGTTACCGTATTGATCAAAATTGTCGCAGAACCAATGGGGAAAGGCGGTCGTGATCTTCCAGACAGTCTCCCCAATGGCACGCCGCGAAAGGGCGGCTCCACCACAACCTGAGTTGTTGGAGATAGTGAGGGCGAAGCGCTCGTCGCTGGCTCCGGCCCAAAGAGAGGTTTTCCCGAGACGTGAGTGGCCGAAAACTGCGACCTTATCGGAATCAATCTCGGTGACATCGGATTCGATCACATCGAGCAGGCGGCTGAGCGCCCAAGCCCATGTTGCGATGGAGGCGGCTTCGTCGGGACCAGGCTGGCCGAGCTCAGCATGAACGCCGTTTTGGAAATTGTCGTCTTTGTCGGGGTCAACATCCCCGTAGTAGAGCGTGGCGAGAACAAAACCGTTGTCGAGCATGCGTTCGATGGACCAGCGGCTCGCGCTCGCGCCCCTGTCGTCGGCGCTGGCTTTCCCATCTTCTTTTCTCCTCATCCAGCTTTCGGTGAGAACGATGTCAGGATCTGGAAAAACTGTATGATTGCCTGAGAAATTGTAGCCGAGGAACGCCGGAGCGGGATATTCGGTGGTAGCGGATGAAGGCAGGAAGAGGGCCAGGTTCAGTTCACAGCCAGCAAGAGTGACAGTGAGTTGGCGAAGCCTGCCTTTGCCTCCGAGAATTGATTTGTCGGCAGATAGGGGTTCAGCGGTGGCGGTCACATCTTGGAATGAGGCCGGCAGAACCCCAAACATCTGCGTCCCGATCAGGTTGAGCCATTCGGTGCGCTTGGCAGGCCAGTCTTCGGCGGAAGAGACATCGTCGAGGACATCAGGCAGGGTGTAGTCCGGGATCAAGCTCTCGTCGTAGTTCGGTTCGAATTTGAATTCTTCTGACATGAGGAGAACGGGAGACAAGGCGGCGAGTGTGACAAGCCAGATGATTCTCATAGTTGTCAGCTTGGTGGACTCACGAGATCGTCACAATTCTATGATTCGCCGAATTACGCCATGCGTAAACTTTCATGGTCACAGACGGCTAAGGTTATCGCCTTCTGATTCGTCGTAATACTGATCGATGAAATTTTTATTAAAGCACTCATTCTGGCTGGCTCCAGTTCTCGCCTTTGTTGGGTTTGTCACCTACTTCATTTTCTTTGTTCGTTTCCCCGTTCTGCGCGATGTACCGTGGGTGAATCTTCCGATCGTTATCTTATCCGCTGTGCTTGCGGTGGGAGGGGTAGGCCGTGCCTGGAAGGGAAGTCACGCCGTAAAACGTGGTTTACACGTGGGTGGGGCCTTGTTCTCTGTGGTGGTAGCCGGCTTACTTATCTTTTATCTCTTCTCGATGTCATACCAGATGCCTGGTTTGAGCGAAACAACCGAACAATTAGAGAAAGCGCCGAACTTCACGCTGAGTGATGCCAACGGAAAAATGGTTTCGCTTTCCGATTTTCGCGGCAAAAAGGTCATTATTTCATTTTACCGTGGTTTCTGGTGACCCTTTTGCGTTTCAGAGCTGCAAGGTTTGCAGACAGAAATTGATCGATTTAAGGAAAGGGGAGCTGTTCTGATCGGTATCAGTACTAGCACGGTTGGAGAGGTAAAGAGTAAGATGTTGCCGAAAGGGTTCACTTTTCCGCTGTTGGCGGACCCAGAGTTAGCGGCGATTGATGCCTTTGGCCTAAGGCATGTTGCTGGCTACCCAACCGGTGGTGACATTGCGAGGCCGGCTGTCATCATCATCAATGAAACTGGCACAATTCAGGAGAAACTTTTGACCGATAACTGGCGGATTCGCCCCACAGCTGAGGAATTGCTCTCTCGGCTCTGAGTTTCCATTTATAATTTTCGATTTAAGACACTGGATTAGTTCGCCAGTTTGAAATTAGAAGTCGGAATAAATTCAAACCGAAATCGAAGGGTTAGCTTTTTTGCTACTAAAGTGGGAGTTTAAAGACTCACGGTGATTGGCGGCGG
>PKCI01000003.1 GCA_002862135.1 Verrucomicrobiota bacterium
ATAATCCGGACCTCTCGATGCACTTCAAACGCTGCTGGCGTCACACCGCGAAGCAGGCCCTGACTCTTTTCGCCTTCGATAAATACATTTCCCATGTAGTGAACTTCACCACTCACAGAAGGCGAATCGAGTCGCACCTCGATGCCACGCACACCGGCTGTCACCTGCTCCTCTGCCTGGACCTGCACTTCGCTTCGCTCAACGCTTTCCTCGGATCCAGCGCCAAGCAGAATCACGTTCCGAGGAGCTCCACTTGCTCTCAGGATCTGGTCCATCCCCCGATTGAATGATGCCGCAGAGAAGATAAGAAAAACCACGAGAGCAGCCCCTCCGATCTTCTGGACTAATTTCCAGGGATCGCGGATCAAGTTTCTGACTGCGTATGAGAAAGGCAACATGTCAGGCTGATCTAAGGGAGTTAACAATGGGCTTCCGGGAAGCCACGAAGGCAGGCCAAAGTGAGGCAATCAAACCCAGCCCCACGGCAACACCTAGGCCCGCGAATGTCACGTTTAAGTCCGGGCGCAACGCCAGGGTAAGTCCCTCGTTACCCAGGGTGAAACGCTTCAAGTTGAAGAAAGTGGCTGCCGCGACGCATCCTGCGATGCCTCCAAGAAATCCCATGATGACACCTTCCCAGAGCATGACGGCCCCAACCGCAGTTCGGGAGAATCCAATCGTCTGAAAAATGGCATTCTCCTTAATGCTTCCCCGAACCACGAGGAGGAGAGCATTTGCCACCAGGGCCAGAACTGCTGCAACAGCGCCGAATCCGAGCCATCGCGTGAAACCAACCATTTCAATCATGTCCTTGGCGGTTTGAGCGAAGAAAGCTTTTTCCGGTTTTGTGCTGGTTGGAGCCTGGTCTGATTTGAACAGCGCATCAATCGCTGCAGCGACCGCGTTCAGCTTCGACGGATCATCTACCCTGACATTGAACTGAGTGACTGTACCCAGGCCTATCCTTGAAGACTGCTGCAGGAACGGCAAGTGCACATAGGCAACATTGTTGTCCTGTGGTTCCGGGGAACGAATAATTCCCGAGACAAACACACGCACCCCTACTGCCTCAAACTGGTCTCCGGGCTTGAGCCCACGGCGCGCGGCAAAATGTTCTCCAAGAAGGGCTCCGTCACTTCTCCCGGTCCATGCCTTGTACGATCCGCCGACGATTTCCAGGTTCGGATTGAACGTCTCAAGTTCTTCCGGCGGTACCCCCCGAAAAGTGATGACATCGAGGCTGGCACCGCAATTGTTCACCACAATCTGAATTGGGATCACTTCAGCAACTCCAGGTATTCTCCGAATGTCAGGTTGATAGTGTTCGGGAAGTTTCGAGGTCGATGGGCAAAAACGATTTTCCCGGTAAACGACGAGAGTTGAATCATCCGCACCAGATCTGGTTGCGACGCGCAGAGAGGATTGCATCGTTTCCACAGCGGTGAATAGAAACATTCCGGCTGCCACTCCAGCTATGGTAAGCAGGCTGCGAACGCGATGGCGGGTGACCTGCTTGAAAGCCAGCACCGCTAAGTGAATCACCTTCCTCATAACGCCGCTACCTCCCTACTTTCAACCAACTGCCCCTTTTCGAGGTACAGTGTGCGATCAGCCGCACTCGCCGCCTTGGCATCGTGAGTTACCATCACGATTGTTTTCTTGTGAACCGAGGCGAGTTCACCCAGCAGGCTCAGGATCTGGTCAGCGCTTTCACGGTCAAGATCCCCGGTAGGCTCGTCTGCCACCAGGAGCTTCGGATCGGCGACGAGAGCCCGGGCTATGGCAACTCTCTGTTCCTGCCCACCTGACAATTCCGAAGGACGATGGTCAGCTCTGTCTGCCAGACCCACTAAGTCCAGCGCTGCGTTAACTTTTACGCGTCTCGCTGATTTCGACAGCCCCTTCTGAAGTAGCAGTGGCAGCTCGACATTCTCGTAAGCTGATAGAATCGAAACGAGGTGATAGAGCTGGAAGATATATCCGCACTCCGTGGCCCGCCACTTGGTCAGCTGCCCCCGGCTCATCCGGCTTATCTCCTGGTCCCCCACCCAGAGACCGCCGGACGTGGGTTGATCAATCCCGGAGATCAAATTCAACAAGGTGGTTTTACCCGATCCTGACGGCCCCATCAGGGCGAGAAACTCCCCACGCGGCACATCGAGTGTTAATTTCTCAAGCGGGATCACTTCGATCCTGCCTTTGCGATAGACCTTAGTCAGATCACGACAACGAATCAGAGGTTGCTCACTCATCGTTTCCTCCTTTTGCAATCGGCTTCACCTTACTTCCGACCTCCAACTCATCGGGAGGCCCAATAATGACACGGTCCCCGGGACGGATGTCACCGGTTGCCAAAACAAAACCGTCTTTAAATTCGTTCGAAAGCACGACGGTACGCTTCTCGATCCTCGCCCCCGAATTATCAATCGCCCAGAGCTCCGCTTCCATTCCGCTTTGATTGATCAGCGATGCTTCCGGAACGAAAATTGAAATCCTGCCACTCTCCCCAGCTGCATCTTCGCTTAATGAACCGTCCGGCTCCACTCCGGAAGCTAGGAACTCGGCTCGGCAAAGCATATCCGGACGCAATCGATGGTCGGGATCTTCCACTCTGACCTTGGCCTGCAGCGTATTCCGCTGCAGGTCCGCCTCGCCTACAATGCGCGTCACAGTACTCTTGAAAACCCGGTCTGGCAGGAAATTCGAACGCAATCGTACTGCTTGCCCCACATTGAGCTGAGCTGCCTCCTCCAGAGGAACATCGATACGGGCCTGGAGTTCGCCGGGTTGATACAGAATCGCAACAGTCGCCGAATCAGGATCATCCATATCGAGCATTCGTTTCTGCCCCGGAACTGCCAGAAGTCTCAGCACCACCCCGTCGATGGGGGAAGTGATATTCGTTCGCTCCAGCGCGAGGCGACGCCGTTTCACTTCGACTTCCGCACGAAGGATTTTCGCCTCATATTCCTTCCTCGTTGCTTCGAGGCTGTTCAGGTTACTTTCCAGTTCGACCCGGGAAATCTTCAAGGCATCCACCTCACTCTCGTGAGTTTCCAACTGAAGTTTGGCTAGCGTCAGGGCCTCTTCAGAAATTGCCCCGGCTCTGGCGCGCTCCAATCGTTTCAAGCGATCCTCAAGCTCAAGGCATCTCTTTCCGCCGGCCTCCACCTTTTTGTCCAGGGTCACAATTCGCGCCGCTCCCGCCTTAATGGCTGATTCATGCGCCTCTGCCTGCGCTTTCAATGAGGTGAGGTCGCTTTCCGCCGTCTCCAGATCCAATTCAAAGTCTTCACTGATAAGTTCTGCCAGGATTTGTCCTTCTTTGACCACTTCTCCCTCCAGTACGCCGACACATTCCACCACCCCGTTCACCAGGGCGGTTGCTTTAATCGGCAGAGGGTCCGGTTCAATCCAGCCAGAAGCCTGGAACAGCATGCCTGCCTCCCAAGGATCGCTGGTCGGATTCCCTTCGGAGATTTGCCCGATTACAGGCTGGTCCCCGGAGCGCTTCAGAGTGACGACCGA
>PKCI01000137.1 GCA_002862135.1 Verrucomicrobiota bacterium
GAGTAAGCCCTTTTCAGGGAGATTTCGATCGTTCTTGAGATCAACCGCAGCGATTCCATCTGTGAACACTTGCACATCCATTCGGTTGGCGAATCCATTGGAGGCCGCGCCTCGCACCAGATAAAGCAAGGAAAAGAAACCATCGTCGACACAGGCTTCAAAAGCGTCCAGCTCTGACTCATGGATTCTCGTTCCCGTGATAGTCCAAAAATGAAGGGCCCTGATTCGTGCCTCACCAAAACCTTCGGCTAACCGCGTCGCCAGCGCCTCAAAGCCAATCGGGCAGCCCGGTTTTACCAGATACTCGAACTCAGAAACCTCTTCAAATGAGTTCCCTGGACTGACCCGAACCACTGAAGAACCGGTTTCCTTCAACCGGGACACCAGCGAATCAGCGAATCCATACCTGTCCACGAACACGATCCATGGCCCAGAGTGTTCGACTGTTGAATCATCTGAAACCGCTTTTTCCGTCCAACCAAACTCGTAGAGAGGAAGGGGGAATTCGTGTTCCAGCCCCTCAGACGAGATCTGGGCATTTTTCCAATGATAGCGGGATTGGAAGGGATAGGTTGGCAGGGGTAGCAATGTCAGATCAGAACCATCCTCATGACAGGACCAATCCACTTCAGTACCCAACTCCCAAAGTTTTCCCACATTCTCCAGGGGATCGGTAAAGCCGTAAGAATTTGAGATCGATGGAATCGTGGTAAGTGTTTCGAGTTTCGAGTCATGACGGGAAACGAAGCCCGAGAGAGTGCTCCCGGGACCTAGCTCGAGAAACACCGGATGATCGTCGAGGGGGAATTGTTGAAGGCCTTCCGAAAAGCGAACCTGCTGGCGCATCTGACTCGCCCAGTAGGCGGGATCTTTCGCTTCTTCTTTGTCCAGTGGCCGTCCCGTCACGTTCGAGACAATGAGCATCTCCGGGGAACGAAATTTGAATTCTTCCAAGTCAGCCCGAAATTTTTCCTCCGCCGGATCCAGCATCCTTGAGTGAAACGCATGAGATGTCTCAAGGGCCTGAAACCCGACCTGTTGATCCGATAGCAACTCTTGGAATTTCTCGATTTCCTCATCGGGACCCGAGACGACACAACCGGCCGGGTAGTTCTCCGCCGCGATCTCGAGTCCTTCGGGTAATATCTCCAGCAATTCGTCCCTAGAGAGCATCACAGCGAGCATCGACCCAGTGGGGCAATCCTGCACGAGACTGCTTCGAAGGCATACCATTCTCAAACCGTCGTCGAGCGAGTAGACGCCAGCGAGACAGGCGGCCACCAATTCTCCGAGAGAGTGGCCCAGCATGCCGCCAACCTGAATTCCCAGTTCGAGATAGACTTGAGCAAGAGCATACTCCACCACGAAGAGAGCCGGCTGGGCGACTGATGTTTGTTTCAACCGCTCTCTTGCCTCCTCATGTGACATCTGGCCGTCCCCGTGAATGAGAGGGCGGAGATCTTGACCCGTCAATGTTTCGATAAAGTCAGCACAGTAGTCAATCGTCTCTCTGTAGGTGGGTTCACGATCGTAGAGAAGTGCTCCCATCCCTGGACCCTGAGCTCCCTGTCCGGGAAATAAAAAGATCAGGGGTCGTCCGTTGATCGCGCGACTGTCAACTGGTGCCGACGATCGCAATTGTCTCGGAATTTCTTCCCGCGATTCCTCAGAAACGATCAGAGAAGTCCGAAAAGCCATTGCTTTTCTCCCCGACCTCAGAGTGTGAGCCACATCTCCGAGATCCACCTTCGGATTCTGCTCCATGAAGATGGCAAGGTCAGCAATCCTTCGTCTCAAAGCGACTGGGCTCTTCGCAGAGATAACCCAAAGATGGTGCGAACGATCGCTTGCCTCTTTCTCCGTCCGGTCTGATGGGCGATACTCTTCTACCACAACATGAGCATTGGCTCCGCCAAACCCAAACGCAGAGACCCCGGCCCGGCGTGGAGCGTTAGTGGTTTGCCAATCTATCTTTTTGTTCGCAACAAAGAAGGGACTTGATTCGAAGTCGATTTTCTCGTTCGGGGTATCAAAATTCGCGATCGGAGCAATTTCACCCTTTGACAAACTCAAACAGGTCTTGATAAGGCTGACCACCCCTGCTGCCGCACCAAGATGCCCCACATTCCCTTTTATTGAGGAAAGCGCGCAGTAACCTTTTTCATTTCCAGCCTCGCGATGCACCGATTTCAACGCTTGAACTTCGATAGGATCGCCAGCCAGAGTCGCGGTCCCGTGGCATTCGTTGAGTCCGATCGTTCGAGGTGAAATCCCCGCATCTTGAATTGCTTTGCGAATTGCCCTGGCTTGTCCGGAGGCGGCCGGGGCAATAAAACTTTTTTTGTCATCCGGCTTTCCATCGTTACTGAAGCCGGTTCCCAGAATCACCCCGTGAATCTGATTTCCATCTTTGATCGCGTCTTTTAAACGCTTCAAAACGACCACACCTGTTCCCTGTCCAAAGACAGTCCCATCCGCTTTGGCGTCGAAGGGGCGAATGACGCCACTGGGAGATAACATGCCATCGATGGCCGAAATGTATCCATTCGCTATCGAGACCTCTACACGACTCCCCCCGGCTATGGCCACAGAACAATCACCGAGTCTCAGGTTTTGCACCGCAGTGTGAACGGCCAGCAAAGAGGTGGCACAAGCGGCAACCGAACTAAAGCTGGGCCCGACCAGATTGAGTTCGTGGGAGACCCTGAGGGTCAGGTATTCCATCGAATTACCGATCACTCTGGGTATATTTTCGTTGGTGCTCTCGCCGATCTTGGTGGTTAGATTGCACTGGTCGTAGTCCCCTTCAACCCCTGCAAACACACCCGTTAGGTTGTCGCCTTCTCCCGGTATGATCCCGGCATGCTCCATGGCTTCCCAGACGCATTCAAGGAAGACGCGATGGGAGGGGTCAGTCAACTCGGCCTGAACCCGATTGATCCCAAAGAACTCGGCATCGAAATGCTCGATTCCATCCATTTGAGGTATCGATCCAACAAAAGCAGGATTTGAGATCGTCTCGCTTTTAACTCCGGCTCTTTCCAACTGACCCTGACTGGGCCGATCGAGGCAGTCTCTTCCTGCCTCTAAATGGGACCAGAACTGCTCGAGTGTTCGCGCCCCCGGAACTCGAACAGCCATGCCCACGATCGCGACGGGTTCTCTCGGCGATGAGTTTGGGTTTGACTGCGGGTCTTTACAACTGGTAGGAGCCATGGAAGGGTTTGAGGATTCGACCTTGGGATCCATTCCATAGGATAGGCAATTCAACAAAGGTTTTTTCGGGAATCGCCCGTTCGTGTAAACATCTGGTTTTTTCCCGTCTCTTCGTTCCAGCCATGTCAGAAATCTCTCCCCAGTCCGACAACAAACGGAGCCCTGTTCTGGATATCTGGTATGTTTGTCCAATGAGCCTCTGCAACTTTGATTGCGCCTACTGCGCTAGTGGGACGCCGGAAAACGGTGGAGCGCGGAGTCGGCGCGAGGAGTGGAAGGGGGAAGGCAGCCGCGAGAACTTTGA
>PKCI01000069.1 GCA_002862135.1 Verrucomicrobiota bacterium
TCGGTAGGTGAGCTGATTGTGGTCCAGTCCGAGGCAGTGAAGAATCGTGGCCTGCAGGTCGTGCACATGAACCGGGTTTTCGACCACGTTGAATCCCAGTTCGTCGGTCTTGCCATATTGAATACCCGGTTTGATACCGCCACCGGCCATCCACATGGTGAAGGCCTGGGGATGGTGATCCCGACCCTGGCTACGCCCGAGAGCTGCACTGGCTTCCACCATTGGGGTGCGCCCGAATTCGCCACCCCACACGACGAGGGTGTCTTCGAGCATACCTCTCTGCTTCAGGTCCATGATGAGGGCGGCACAGGCCTGGTCGGTTTGCCGAGCCTGGTTGGCGACCCCGTTCTTCACCTGGCTGTGATGATCCCAACCGGAGTGATAGACTTGGATGAATCGACTGCCGCGCTCGGCTAGACGGCGGGCAAGCAGAACGTTGTTAGCGAAGGCGTGCTTCTTGTCTCCCGGCTTGGCTCCGTAGAGATCCAGGGTGGCCTGTGACTCGCTGCCGAAGTCCATTAGCTCGGGTGCGCGTGATTGCATCCGGTAGGCCATTTCGTAAGCGTTGATTCGCGTAGTGATCTCAGGATCACCGGCCGAGCTGGCGTGCTGCTGATTCAGGTTCTTAATCAGATCGATTGATTCGCGCTGGCTCTGCATGTCGAGCCCGCCTGGATTCGACGTGTGCAGAATAGCGTCACCGCTTTCTCGGAAAGGAACACCCTGGTGGGTGGAGGGCAGGAAACCACTGCTCCACATGGAGGCGCCTCCGCTGAGGTTGCCGCCACTCTTCAGCACGACAAAGGAAGGGAGGTCGTTGGCTTCACTGCCGAGACCGTAGCTGAGCCATGACCCCATCGCGGGACGTCCGGGAATCCCGTTTCCGGTATTTACGAAGAGCTGAGCCGGGGCGTGGTTGAACTTGTCCGTTGTCAACGAGCGGACGATGGCGATGTCGTCGACGACCTTGGAGAGGTGGGGCAGGACTTCAGAGATTTCGGCTCCTGACTGTCCGTGCTTGTTGAAAGAGAAACACGGCCCGAGAACGGCGGCATCCGGTTGGATGAAGGCGTAGCGTTGGCCATCGATCACGGAAGGAGGCAGAGGATTTCCGGCGAGTTCTGCGAGCTTGGGTTTGTTATCAAACAGTTCGAGCTGGCTCGGGGCCCCGGCCATGAAGAGGTAGATGACCCGCTTGGCCGTGCCGTCAAAGTGACCCGGTTTCGGCGCGATAGGGCTTTCGGTCAGGGCCGAAGTCGCGGGCGCACCGAAAAGCTTCGAGCCGCTGTCGGCGAGCATGGAAGCAAGAGCGATTTTGCCGACACCGAGGCCACAGTCTCGGAAGAAATGGCGGCGGGTGCGTTCGTGGAGAGGATCGTAGTTCATGCGGTTATCCTTTCGTAATCGTTTCGTCGAGGTTCATGAGGGCTCGCGCCACGAGCGCCCAGGCGGCGAGGTCGGGGGATGAATCGTCTTCCCCGAGCCACTCGGTGGCACTTAGCTCGCCTTTCTCAAATCGTTGCCGTTGGTTTTCGAAATAGCTGAGTAGGGCGCTCTGCTCTTCGTTATTGGGTGGACGTGTCAGGAAGCGTTTGAAGAGATCGGTGACAATGGCTTCGTTGCCTTCGTTCTTTGCGATGGCTTCGGCTGCTGCGGCTTCAGCCATCTCAACAAACATGGCGTCGTTGAGCAGAGTGAGAGCCTGAAGAGGAGAATTGCTGCGGTCGCGTTTAGCCACGCAGATCTCACCGGTAGGCGCGTCGAAGACAGTGAAGGCGGCAAAGGGGGCGGTGCGCTTCGACCAGGTGTAGAGGCTGCGTCGATAGCGATCTTCTCCCACCGAAATCGGCCACTTGGTATTGCCGTAAGCGGCAGCTGCGACACTGGAGGGTTGCGGTGGGTAAACGCCGGGACCTCCCATCTTGTCAGAAAGCAGACCGGAGGCTTTCAGGATCATGTCGCGAACGACTTCTCCGTCGAGGCGGAAGCGTGGTCCGCGAGCTAAGAGGATATTGTCGGGGTCAGCGGCGAGCAGATCCGAGCGGATATCGGAATCTTGGCGATAGGTGGCGCTGCTGACGATCAATCGGTGCAACTCCTTACGAGACCAGCCCTTCTCCATGAATTCAACGGCTAACCAGTCCAGCAACTCGGGATGCGAAGGTGCCTCAGACTGGGTGCCGAACTCGTCGACGGATTCCATGATGCCGCGGCCGAAGATGGCCTGCCAGGCGCGGTTGACGACAACGCGGGCGACAAGAGGGTTGTCTTCGCTCACGAGCCAGCGAGCAAAGGTGAGTCGGTTGGCGGGTTCACCTTGAGGCAACTGAGGAAAAACCGCAGGAACAGCTGCGGGTACTTCTTCTTCGGCGTTGAGGTATTCACCGCGGTGATGACGTCGAGTGGTGCGTGGATTCTGGGGAGGACGCTCTCTCATCACCATCGTGGTGGGAGGAGAGGGGCGCTTCTTTTTGAGTGCTTCGAGAGCAGCCCTGGCCTTGGTCATTTCTTTCGCGGAATTGGCGTAGGCGATCATCATCTCCCGCTCGGATGCTGTGGCCGGGTCAATCTGTGGCCAGGCTCGTGCGGCGGCGGTTTTTTCTGAAGTGGTGACGGAGATGCGAAGCTTGCCGAGGGCGGCGACAAAGTGGCGCTCGAAAAGGAGTTCGACTTTCAATTCTCCTTCGGCCGAGGGCGGCGACTTGAGGTTCACGACCAGCTCGTGAGGTTCGTTTTCGCGGGACGCGGTGGACCAGCCCGAGGAGCCTTTGCCATCAAAAACGGCCTGAGCCGGTGCGTCGCCTTTGCCGATGTAGATCCTCCCGAAGTCACGAGTGGCCGCCTCGATTTCTACGGGCTTGTTGTTGAGAGATAAGGTAACTTCACTAAGAAAGAAGTCGCCGCTTCTACCTTCATAATAGGCAGCCCCTGGACCTCCTGCGGGCAGCCGGTCATCAGGCAGAGCTTCAAGGCGAAGTGCGGTGATGGTTTTGCCTTTGAGCTTTTCGGGCAACTGGTAGGTTAGTTCGTAGGTGTCGCGCTTGGTGAAGTCGCCGCTCGCGAAAATGACGCCGTCTCCTTCATGCTCAAGAAGCGGTAGGTTAGCTTTTAGTTCGTGAGGCTCAAGATGGTGCCAATGAACGACTTTTGCTTTTTCAGTTTTTTTCCAAGTCTGATACTTGATGGGATCGATCTTAGTGAGCAGTTCGGCTTCCGCTTCCTTGATCTGCTTATTGATCAGAGCCTGCCTTGCTTTCATGCGAGGATCAGGCACTTGGATGGCAACTTCGTCCGCATTGTCTAACAGGGCCATGAGGCTGAAGTAGTCGGTGTGAGTGATGGGATCGTACTTGTGGGTATGGCACTGGGCACAGCCGGTGGACAAGCCCATCCAGACGGTGCCGGTCGTGGCGACACGATCGACCATGGCGTAGTAGCGATACTCAAGCGGATCAATGCCGCCTTCTTCGTTGAGCATGGTG
>PKCI01000119.1 GCA_002862135.1 Verrucomicrobiota bacterium
TTCGGAAGAGGGCCGCGCGGTTTCTTCGACCATGGCTGGACACACCGGAGCTATCCACGTCGAGGCCCGGATAGGAGAGGTTAGTCTGACACCCGGCATTCGTGGTCGGGGCTTTGCGCAGATTGGTCACGGGGGTTACAACGCTCACGGCAACCACAACACCAACATGGTCAGTGATGGGACCCAGACGACAGCAACGTTGCAGGATGGCATTACGGTGATCGCGGGGACCAGCGTCGGTATGCTGCGTGAAGCTCACCCCACATCCCAAGGAGTGGGGGACCGCAGTTACGGTCAAATCGGACTCGGTGGGTGGGGAGCCGCGGGACGATTTAGCGGCGACATCAATATCACGGCCGGGACTTTCTTTCTTATGGAGGCAGGCGAAGGCCAGGAGGCTTACCGCCAAGTTGGGCACGGAGGAGCTCATCGAATCGAGACCAACCAAGCTGCCTACCAGCAGAACTCTGGTAATCTTTCTCCTGACAATGGCCATGCCACGTTCTCCGGTAACATTTCTATCACCGCGGGTGGCAATGTCGAAGCCTATTCGGGCAGTCGCGACGCGCGTTCCTATGCGATGATTGGCCACGGTGGTATTCATCGCACCGCCGACTACCGGCTCGACGGGGCAGTGGTGGCTGAAACCGAGTGGGGTCACCATGGTGACATTGACTTGAATGCAGGTGGCAGTGTCATTGTTCAGGCGAAGCCTCGCGCCAGCGCTCTCCGTGCTAGATTTGTGAATAACCAAAACTGGGCCCGTGTTGGCCATGGAGGCTACGATTCGAAAGGTGACCACTGGGGTGACATATCTATTGCGGCGGCGGAAGGTAATGTGATCGTGCAATCCGGACTTGGCGGTTACGAGGAGTACCGTCCAAATAATCACGACTATGGCGGCGCCCAGACAGGCGCTCAGAATTTTATTCAAATTGGTCATGGTGGCTTCCGTCCTGGTCTTTTCCGGGTAGGAGATACGCGGAATAATAACGGGAGTCGCCGTTTCCTCGATAACGGCAATAAAGAGCAAAACGGTATCGGTAATGTCACCGGCACCACCTCGGACATCACCATCACTGCAGGAGCTGATTTTGAGTTGCTGGCTCAGAACGAAATCGGCGACCTTCTTTCTTTCCAAACGAGTCAGTTTGAAAACGATGAAACCACCGGTGTGCCAACGACGGTGACTCGCGATCCCCGTATTCGAGCGCAACAGAACTGGGCTCATGTAGGACATGGCGGGTTGGGTGAAGGCAACGCTGCACGCACGATCAATCGCACCGCGGCGACCGTCGGTTCCATTGCAATCACGACTGGCGGCAATTTGAAGGTTCAAGCCGGCCAGATTCCGCAGATCGATCTTGTTACGACCACGGGAAGTAACGGAGAAATTGGCAGATCCACCGCTCCCGGAGGTGTGGACTACCTCGAGCAGAACTGGTCTCAGATTGGCCATGGTGGATTTAACTACGAGACCGGTTATACCGGGAACGTCTTCCTCAACGCAGGTGGAGATGTTGATATCCAAGGAGGGCTTTCGGAATTTGATTTCGCGAGAGTCGGGCACGGGGGGTATCAAGCCGGGGTCAATCTAAACGGATCGAGTCTTACCGTGCCGTTCAACGGGGATATTACGGTGTTGTCCGGGAATGATCTCAATCTGCAAGGTGGTTATGCTAACAACGTCAATGCCAACGCGCTCGACCTTCAGTTTATGTGGGCTCAAATTGGTCATGGTGCTTTGGGCCGCGATGCGAACGTGAATGGCGCCATCACGATTGCGGCCTCAAACGATCTCCGCGTCGAAGGTGGGTTTGGGCAGGGCTTCGGACTTGAGCCGGGTGCTCTCAACATGAATACCTCCATCGAGACACTGGCTACGACCAACTATTCCGATGGAAATACTATCGGCGGGAACACGGCTGCCGCCGCAGCCATTCGGGATGCCTATGCTCACATCGGTCACGGTGGTATGGGAGTGGGTGGCGGCCTCAACGGTGTTAACGGTGCGACGAATGGAGACCTCACCGGGGATATTGACGTGACGGCCGGTAACGACATCTTTTTGACGGATAACAGTTCAATCCTCGTCGGTGCGATCGATACGTCCGCTCGCAACTGGGCCAAAATCGGCCATGGTGATACCAACAGCCGCGAGCGCAACGCTTCTTTCAGGCCCACAAGAGCGAAGAGTGGTGGTATTTGGAATGGTGACATCTACGTGAAGGCTGGTAAAGACATCACCAGCGTGGGGGGAGCCATCGGTCACGCTGATCCTACCAACAATGACTTTGTGACAAACAATCTGGACGGAATCACTCGTTCTCTTAACGGAGAGACCTTTATTGCGGTGGGGCGTGCTACGGCCGAAGCGGGAAGCGGTGTTCTCACCTTGAGTGAGAATCCCCTCGCAACCGGTGACCTCAGGAATCGAGCCGTGGGGCGCATCACTTCCTCCTTCCTTGGTTTGGGGCCGGGTGAATTGCGCATCTACACCACAGATGCGGCAGGGAACCAGATTGCTGAAGGCAGCTCCCTCAATGGAACGACCTACACTCGAACTCCGGCACCTGGCAGTGGTCGTAACGACGAGAGCCTTGCCACCGAGTTTACCTTGGGAACGGGTTCTTTTGGGGAGCCAACCGGTTCATTCACTCCGGAAGGAGTTTATGCAGGGAACAGTTTTGGGCCCTACAACGTCTACTTCTTTGACCCTGAAAACCCTCCGGGACCTGGTGGACCGGGTGGGCCAACCGTCATTCTCACGCCCGAGCAGCAACTCTTTTATAACAACCTCCTCAACTTTCAAGTTGCCGGTGAGCGCGATCAAGATGGTGAACGTTATGTTTACTACACGGATGCCTACGGCAGTCTCTACATCGTCGGCGTGGGCTTGGATGAAGTGATCTACGAGGATAGTGAGCGCTATTATTACACTTTTGTTGAGGATGCCCTCGACTCGCTGTTCGGAAACAATCCTGCTGGTGATCTTGAAGTGATTGAGCGGGAAGAGGCCGAGGAATTGATGCGACGAAAGCGTGCCGCTTCACCTTCTTTTGGTGGGGTGACCGTTTACACCTACCATCCTGACACGAATCGCTACTCCAGCCTTCGTATTTTTGGTGTGCCTCAGGCCAACCTTGGCATCATCGAATAGCCGGCTAGTTTCTAATAGACGAATGACTTAGATTGTGAATAGTTGACCTTCGATTTTTGATCAAACAATATGGAACGAATGAACCGTAGTTTTTCCCGCAGCACGCTTCTTGCTGCGGCTTTCCTCGCGGCAGGAATGTTCCTGGGTAGCCCGGCTAACCAAGTTCAGGCCGATGACATCAATACCAGCAACCTGCCTCCTTTGCCTGATATCCGGACTCCGGATCAGGTTCGCTGGTTCGAGCGTTGGAGAAATCGCCTC
>PKCI01000065.1 GCA_002862135.1 Verrucomicrobiota bacterium
AAGCGAGGCATCGAGTTGCATGCCTGGTTCAACCCTTTCCGCGCCAGCGCGACAGAACGTTCTAACAAGTCACCACGGCACATTTCAAAAACGCACCCGTCACTCATGCTCCCCGCCGGATCTATGAAGTGGGGCAATCCGGCTTCTGAAACTATTCGGAAACGAGCCATCGACGTAATGGTCGACGTCACGAAACGCTACAATGTGGATGCGGTTCATATCGACGATTACTTCTACCCCTACCCGAAAACCATCAACGGCCGCCCTGAGGAGCAGTTCAATGATTCCGCTTCCTATTCGGCCTACCGCGCCAAGGGTGGGAAACTAGAGCTCCGCGACTGGCGCCGAAATAATATCAATGCCTTTGTTTCCGACCTTTACGCCTCTGTCAAATCAACGAAGGCTTGGGTCGAAGTTGGAATCAGCCCGTTTGGAATTTGGCGCCCCGGATATCCCAATTCAACCAAGGCAGGTCTTGATGCCTATGACCACATTTTCGCCGACTCACGCAAATGGTTACAGCAGGGCTGGCTCGACTATTTTTCACCCCAGCTTTACTGGAGAATCGACCCCCCGGACCAAAGTTTCACCGCACTGAACCAGTGGTGGGCCGAACAGAACCTGCAACAGCGTCATCTCTTCCCCGGCATTGCTTCGAACCGAATTATGAGCTCCGAGGACAAAGGCCGCCCCGCCACCGAGTCCATCCGCCAGATCAATGTGACACGAAAAAATGCCTCTCACATGGGGCCCGGCCATATTCACTGGAGCATTAAGGCGATCAAAGACGACCGAGACGGCCTCCGCGGAAAACTCCGTAGCGCCTACACCGAGACCGCCATTCCTCCGGCAACCCCATGGAACGGATCCGGCCAACCAAGCCCAGTTTACGTTGCTCCGATTGAAGAAGGTAATGGACTCGCCCTTTCATTCAAACCTGCCTCTGACGCCCGCTGGCGCTTGATCCAAGTGAAAGACGGCAACAGGTGGACGACACTGCGACTCATGCCGGCTAGTGAGTCGATCTACAAGATGCCGAAGCGTCCTGACGAAGTTGCTATTCGCCACGTCAGCGCAACTGGAGTGCTCTCTGTCCCCACAATCCTTAAGCGGCAGTAGACATTCCGCGTTGATCCTCTACCATTCTCTCGCTTATCCTTTACCTGATGACTCAATCCGCATTGTTACGGGCGCTTTTCCTGGTTTCCTCGTGCCTCGTGCTTTCCGGCTGCGACAGCGAAACCCAGGAACGCATTGACCGCCTCGAAGCTGAGCTTCGCGAAGTGCGCTCAGATACCCGTGACGAAGTTGCTGACCTGAAGACACGTGTCATCACGGCGGAAACCAAGATCGGCTTTTCCCAGGAAGACGTTTCGTTTTCCGATCGCCTCGGCAGCCTGGAGCGTTCGATCGACGCGTATCGCACACTTGGTTCCCGCGGCAATCAGATCGTGTATCTCCGGGCCGGCATGACCGGCCACACTCTCCTCCACACTGATCACGGCACCTTCCTGGTTCGAATTAACGGGCTCGACATCAATATTGAGCGGGGCGGATACGACGCTCATATCAGCATCGGCAATCCCTACGGCTTCTCAATCAATCAGTTCACCCTGCGCGGCAGCCATGGGGGAGGCACCCCCGAGCTCAGTGAAGGTGAGGAATACAGCCTCGCGAATCCGAAGATCCGCGCCTGGCAGGAATCACTGACTCCCTTTGAATATCGTGTCACCAAGCCCCTGGCACCCCTGACCTGGACCACGTTCGATGTCGAGATGGAGGCGGACTCACGGGACGAGCTTGAGGTGATCAGCTTTCTGATGCTGGTCGAGAATGCTGACGTAACCACTGACGGCATGACTGGCGGTCAGTCTGAAAGCTCCGTCGCCCATCTCAAAATTGGCTCCCAAGCCGCTTCCGTGATGCGGACAGAATACGGTGCCTTCCTTGTTAATTTCGTCTCCACTGAAAAGTCCGACGCCGGCACCCGCATCACTCTCGACATTGGCAACCCCTACGGCTTCATCATAGAAGAAGCCCGTCTCTCAGGGGAATACGGACCCTCTGTCCCTTCTCGCGAAGCGAGTGCATCCACAGCCGAATATCGCCAGCGAATGACAGAGTGGACCACTCGACTGCAGCCTTTTGAAGCGGCTCTTGCAGACAAGCTCTTTGGACTCAGGAAAACCCAGACCACAATTCTGATTCCAGCGCCAGAAGAGGAGCTCCAGTTCCTGCGCTGCCGACTTCACATCGAGTCGCTCTCACTTCCTCAAGCGGCAGAGTAATCAGCCTGATTCGTTCAGGAGGCGCTGGAAGTCTCCAACCCGGAAGATTCCGTTTTTGCATCTTCACTCTTCCCGTAAATTCGCTTAACCCCGACTGAGATATCGTTCATCACAAGGTAATTCACTGGAACGAGGATCAGGGTAATCAAGGTCGCGAATAAAATGCCGTATCCAAGGCTGATGGCCATCGGGATGAGGAACTGAGCCTGGGTTTCCTGCATCCGGATCAAGGGGAACAAGCCGGCAAAGGTCGTTGCCGAAGTGAGGATAATGGCCCGAAAGCGAGCCGCCCCGGCGCTACTGGCTGCCTTGAACACCGTTTCCCCCGCTTTTCGTCGGCGGTTGATGTAATCCACGAGAACGAGACTGTCATTCACTACCACACCCGACAAAGCCAGCATCCCGAAATAACTCAGGAAGCTGAGTGGTATGCCTCCCGGCTCGCCGCGGAACCATCCCTCGATGAGATGCCCTAACACCGCCCCAATGAGGCCGTAAGGAATCACTGACATGACCATGAGTGGTTGCGTGTAGGAACGGAATGGAATCGCCAGCATTGCGTAAATACCAAAGACGATTAGGCACATCCCAACAGTGATGCTGCTGGAGTTTTCCCTCTCCTCACGGGCTTCACCCTCAAAGCTGAAATTCATTCCCGGATACTGGGCCAGTACGCTCGGCATCCAGTCAGAAAGGTCGGCACGAATAGCGTCCAAATCCGCCACCTCCTTGTCAGCATCAGCTGAAACTTCTACAGCACGGTTGCGATCAATTCGCTCAATTCGGGGCATACTCTGAGCGATTTTCGCTTCGGCGACCGAGGTAAAAGGAACCGCTCTTCCGTCACTGGTTCGGATCATCATGTCCTCCAGCGCGGCCACTGACTGACGATCCTCCAGGGGGTAGCGAAGCATCACCCGTACCTCGTCTCGATCCCTCTGGATCTTCTGGATCTCCTCGCCAAAGAAAGCCTGACGAACCTGCCTCGCAAGATCCGACATCGTCAGGCCAAATTGCTCAGCTTCCGGTCGGATCGAGAGC
>PKCI01000168.1 GCA_002862135.1 Verrucomicrobiota bacterium
TCCAGACCCAATATTGTTTTCGTCTTTTCTGATGATCACGCCACCCAAGCCATCAGTTCTTATGGTGGCCGATTGGCCGAGGTAGCTCTGACTCCAAATCTCGATCGCATCGCTGAGGAAGGGATGAGGTTCACAAGGTGTCTTGTCACAAACTCGATCTGTGGACCAAGCCGCGCCACGATTTTGACAGGGAAATACAGCCACTTGAATGGGTTCTACAAAAACGAAGCGACGAAATTTGACGGTTCACAGCAGACTTTTCCGAAGCTGTTGCAGAAGGCTGGGTATCAAACCGCAATTATTGGTAAGTGGCACCTCGCAAGCGACCCGACCGGCTTTGATCACTGGGAGATTTTACCGGGTCAAGGCAGCTACTACAACCCGGATTTCCTGACTCCTGAGGGCAAGCATCGTGAGATCGGTTACTGCAGCGAGATCATTACGGAGAAGGCGAAGACATGGCTCGCAGAGCAACGGGACAGGGAGAAGCCTTTTATCCTGATGATGCAGCACAAGGCTCCTCATCGGGCCTGGGATCCGGCTCCGAAGTACCTGACCTTGTTCGATGATGTGGATATCCCTGAGCCGGATACTCTATTCGACGACTACGAGAATCGGGGTACAGCTGCGAGAGAGCAGGATATGTCGATCGAGATCACCATGACCCTTGGTCGGGATCTCAAGGTTAAGGAACGCGACGAGACCGGACAGTTCATGATGACGGCCTACAATCGAATGACCCCTGAGCAGCAGGCCCAATGGGATGCAGCCTACCAGCCGAAGAACGATGCTTTTGTGAAGGCCGACCCCAAAGGTAAGGACCTCATTCGCTGGAAATACCAGCGTTACCTGAAGGACTACCTGAGATGCGTGCGTTCCGTGGATGACAGCATCGGGGAAGTGCAGGAGACGTTGGAGGAACTTGGACTCGCCGAGAACACGGTGTTCATTTACTCCAGCGATCAGGGTTTCTACCTGGGCGAGCATGGTTGGTTCGACAAGCGCTTTATGTTCGATGAGTCCTACCGGACACCGCTGCTGATCCGTTGGCCTGGCGTGGTGAAACCTGGCAGTGTGAACAGCGATTTGGTTTCCAACCTGGACTTCGCGGAGACTTTTCTCGACATCGCCGATGCTGATTTGCCGGACGACATGCAGGGCGCGAGCCTTGTTCCGATTCTGAAAGGAACGACGCCGGATGACTGGCGTGAAACCCATTACTATCACTACTACGAATTTCCCGGGTGGCATATGGTGCAGCGCCACGAAGGGGTCTATGACGGCCGTTACAAGTTGATAAACTACTACGACGTTGAAGAGTGGGAGCTCTACGACCTTAAGACTGATCCGAAGGAAATGGTGAATCAGTACGATAACCCGGAGTATGTGGACGTGATCAAGGAACTCCACGCTAGGCTTAAAGAACGACGCGAGGAATTTCAAGTGCCTCAGAATGTAAAGCAGGACCTGACGAATATCGACCGGAAGTATCACTCCGAAGAGATTCGCAAGCGCGGCCTGGAGCGGAAAAAGGCAATTGAGGAAAAAGCAGCCAAGGCGAAAGGGAAGGGGAAGGGGAAGGGTCAGGGGAGTTAGATAGTATAGAATGGGAGAAGGATAGAATGGGTTCGAGGTGGATTGCGGTATTGCTGCTGGGCATTTCCTGGGGGCAGGCTGAGGAAGCTGTGTCTGATGAGGTTATTGTTCGTGAGCAGAACCTGAGTCATCTCGAAGGCAGGGCACCGCCCGCCTTAGTGGCAGAGCGATGGATGAATACGTCCGGTGAAGAGGCGTTGGAGCTTGAGCAGCTCAAAGGCAAAGTGGTCCTGATCGATTTCTGGGGCACCTGGTGTGGGCCATGCCGGGCCACAATTCCTTATCTGAAGGAATTGCACGAAGCTTTTGTCGATGACGGGCTGGTGATCATTGGGATCCACAGCACGCAGGATTCACGTGATATGGAACGGTTTGTCAGGAAAGAGGAGATTCCCTATGCCGTGGCTGTGGATCAACGCAAGATAACGTGGAAGGCCTACCAGGGGGATTCCTACCCGGACTATTTCCTGATCGATCGAAAAGGTGTCCTGCGTTTTGCCGATTTGGAGACGACTTCAATCAGTGATGCCGCGTTGCTGCTTTTGAAAGAAGAGGTGGAATAAGAGTCAAGCTCCGGACGACTTCCGATACTGTGAAGGTGGCATCCCGGTGAGGCGTTTGAAGACGACGGCCATGCGTTCCGGATCGTGAAAACCGCAGAGTTCGGAGATGAGCGAAACGGGATGATTGGAGTTAGCGAGTAACTGCTTGGCCTGGTTGACGCGCAACTGGCAGAGCATTTCCCACGGGGTGCAGCGGTAATGTTCCCTGAATTTGCGTTCGAGGGTGCGGCGGGCGACACGGAGGTCGCGGCACATCGTGCCGACGCTAATGGGATCCTGCATTCGGTCCGACAAGTAGGACATGGCCCGGCGAAGCATGGGGTCGTCGACCGCGAAGTGGTTGGCGGAGTGACGAAGCACGACCCCGCTTGGAGGCACCAGCCGCGCTTCGCTGGATTCGGAGATCTCGCCGTTGATGAGCCGTTGCATGGCTTCCCCGGCAGTTTCGCCGATCGAGTCCCACGGGATCGCAACGCTGGAAAGCATGGGGTGAGTGAGGCCGCAGACGAGGTCATCGTTGTTGGCGCCAATAACTGAAACGTCCTCCGGGATCTTCAGGTCCATCTGCTGGCAGGCACCGCAGAGAAAACGGCCAAGTGGATCGTGAACGGCAAAAATGCCGACCGGCTTGGGCAGTTCGTCGAGCCACTTCCAGAGGGCGGGGTTAGCTTGGATGAAAGACTCGCTGTAGCGGGTGTCTTCGAAGCCGGTCACGGTGTGGCTGGCGAATTCAGCTTCGTCTCCTACTGCTTCGCGAAAACCCTCGACCCGTTGATCGGAATAGGGCTGGCCGTTGCCGAGACAGGCAAAGCTCTTGAGGCCGGACTGTCGAAACGCCTGCGCTGCCTCGCGACCGACGGCGTAGTCGTCGACATCAACGCTCACCACTCCGGGGTAGCAGAAATCGGTGTCGACGATAACAGTAGGAACACCGAGATCGAGCTCCAGCAGTGCCTCGGTTTTGTCATTGAGCCACTCGGTGATGAGCCCATCCGGCTCGAGGTCACGGAGCAATTTCTCCAGCTCCCGCATGGGGCGGTGGATGCTGACAATCCGGTAGTCAAGTTCGCGGCGCACAAAGGACATCAGCGACGGAGTGAGGCGTCGCAGAAAGACCTCGGACAT
>PKCI01000221.1 GCA_002862135.1 Verrucomicrobiota bacterium
TGACCTTCGAACCAGAATGAGCCCGATGCTATGGAATTCGGCACTTCCTGTAACTCGGGCACGATTCGGCTAAACAGGATAAAAGGGGCCATCAGGGTGCAACTTTTTGGCTCCTCTCCCCCATCCGTGAGAACAGCAGACAGGTCCGGGATCAACTCATTTGCAAATGGACGAACGAGGCTTTCAAACACCTCACGAGAGAAGGCCACAACAATGACATCTTTTCCGTTCTCCATTTCTACCAGAACCCGTTGGTTACCAGTTAGCAGGGCGGTAGCGGAAAGTTCGCCGATGTCTTGGTTACTCCAGGAGATGGACCCCTCGGTCACGACAATGATAGATAACGTTTCCGGCAGCAACTCAACGGAAGTTGTCGACCTTTCCCCTCCCATCACCACTGCCCAGATGGGTGACCGGGCAGGATCTCCAAACAAAACTCTGGAACCCATAACAGCCTTTACCGATCACTACTGAATAATGTAAGGATTGATGATGGCAGCGATCTCCTCGTAGGAGGGAGTGTCCATCTCTTTCTCATTAATTGCTTTCGCGACTTCACCAAGAGCCATCATCATGGGCTTTTCGTTGACAATCCTAGCAATGGAGTAGCCATCGCTTTCCTTCTCAAGTCCGTCCCAATACTTCGAGACAAGCGCCCAGAAATCTTTGGTGTTCTCCCAATATTCAGTAATGCGCTCAAAGGTCGGCTCATCAATGCGATCGTAGAAATTGAGCCCTTTTTCCCAGGCAAGATACTTCTCCACTTTCCCGTCGTCGCCCAACACGAGTTTGAGATTGTCCTGATCGTGAACCCATCCATGAGGTGTCAGGGCGTGCACATTAACGGCGCGCAGGATGTTGTAGTCGTCGCGCTTCGTGTGCTCGCGACGCGGAAGCGGTCGATTAGTCGGTCCCGATTCCCAGCGAGCGAACCCACCGTCATGATTCCACACCCCGTAGCTTTCGTAGCGAGGGCTGTCATCCACCTGGGTCACCAACTGGCTCCAGGTCCCCGCAGCTTCTTCCTCGGAAATTTCACGGACTTCCCAATAGTAGTCACCCTTAAACTCAACGATGCGAGTGTCTTCCCAGGTCCACAACTGTTTCCAGTGTTTCACCACGACATTTCCGACCCGGAGAATGTGCTGAAGAGCAATACGGTCACCGGTATCCTCCACCACGAAAACCGATTCATAGGCTTCCTCGTAGTAGGCTTCCTTGATCTTGTAATCGTCCTGCAGGGAAACTTTTTCTTCGAACTGGAAGATTACCTCAAATTCGCCGGCCATGCTCAGAATAGCTTCTCGATCAGCTTTAGGTGGATTAGAAGCATAGCCTATTGATGCAAAAATTTTTACAGTAGTAAAAAGTGCTAAAACGATGGCGCCAAAAGAAGAAGTAGAGAGTTTTGTTTCCATTTTTGTGTGAGCGCTGAGACCCGTTGAATGAGCTTTAGCGACTCCTTGTCGGAAAAACCGTATCATCACTATTGATACTGCATCTCAGTTGCAGGAAAAGTGCCCCATGAGGCACATCATGCAACTAAAAACGTGGAGAGCTTTTCTAACGATTCTCAGCCTGACCACTTTTGCTTCAGTTAGTTCGGCTCAGGAAGATACGGTCGAAGAAGGGCCAACCCCAGCACCTCCGATGGGAGCGCTGGATACTGCCATTGTTGAAGGCATCGTGGTGAGGCCTGCGCCGCTCCCTGAGCCTGTTATCATCAACCAGACAGCCCAAACCGCGACTCGTGTTGAGACGGCAATCAAAGACACTTCGGTTGCGATTGGGGTAATTACTCAAGACGAAATTTCGCGATTAGCCCCTCTCTCTTTTGATGATCTTACTCGTTCTCAGCCTAACGTCGAATTTCTCGGTGGTCCCCGCTACCTTGGTGAGCAACTCGTGATTCGTGGCGAAAGCGGCAACGCAGTGACTGTTCGCATCGACGATGCCAGACAGAACTATGTCTCAGGGCACGCAGGTCAGCGCTTCTTTGCCGAAACCGACTTCCTTGACACTGTCGAAATTCTGCGGGGAGCCGGTAGTTTTCTCTACGGAAGTGGGTCTGCCGGGGTCGTAAATATTTCTACCTTGGACCCCACGGATATCGCACTAGAGGAAGGCAGTGTAGGTCTGCGGATGCGAAACACCTTTCACACAAATTCCGATGAATGGGCCAACAGTTTAATTGGTGCAGGAGTAGGAGAAAAAGTTCAATTCCTCGCCGGCTACTCGGACCGCTCTGGAGATGACATTGCACTTGGCAACGGAACGGACCTAGCCTTTTCCTCTGTTGATCGTGAAAGCGCTCTCGGAAAGTTTGTTATTACCCCTAACGATGAGCACCGTTTTGAATTTGCGATCAACGACTACACCTCCGTCGATAGAGGTGGGGCCAACCCTCAGGCGCTAGCCGTGGGGACCACTTCAAACGCGCTGGTGGACCGCACCATCAACTACACTCAGTGGACCGGTGACTGGAACTGGAATCCGATCGATAACGACGCCATCGATCTCAAAGCCACGTTCTACTTCAACACCACCAAGCAAACGCGGAACTATGCCGCCACAACGGGTAGCAACGTAGGACGCTCGAATATTCACGAACTCGATGTTTACGGTCTTGATATTTCGAATCGCAGTATAGTCTACCTCGGCAACCGCGAACACGAACTCATTTACGGTCTCGACTTTTACCACGAAAAACAGGATGGCACCGAAACTAGAGCCACGTTTTTCGTGCCTGGTGCGCCCGGTAACTCCTCGGGCCGACCCGATGCCGAAGCGGACAATGTCGGCATCTACGCGACTGATCGGGTTGAGGTGAGTGATTCGCTGACTCTATCCGCTGGACTTCGCTACGATACTTATAGCAATGACAAAATCGTTGGGAATATAACGAATCATAGCGACGGAGCACTTTCACCACATATCAGCTTTGACTACGAGATAAGTGAAAATCTCACCGTATTCGGTCAGTATTCAAAAGGGTTTACCGCTCCAACTTTGAACGACCTCTACCAAGACGGAAGTCACTTTGGGGTCGTTCCAAGCTTTCCATTCTTTGAAACAATTCGTGATCCCCTGCCAGCAGAGGGAGATCCTCCTATTTTTACCCCAAGCGGGAGCCCTCTCCCCCAGCCGGGACTCACCAACGTCAACTATTTCGAAGAAGTATTTATTACAAACCCCGACTTGAAACCTGAAGAGAGTGATAATCTCGAACTGGGAATCCATTTCGAAGATGAGGAT
>PKCI01000072.1 GCA_002862135.1 Verrucomicrobiota bacterium
TCGCGGGGGAGAAAGTAATAGCCGCCAAAATGGGAAAAACAACCGGAAAATTTTATGATTTCCTTGGCTTCCTGCTTCGGTAGAGCGCAAACTAAAGGGGTTTCACTGCCCAACGCTCGTAGTGAACCTCGCTGTCAGGATCGTGAGCCTGGATGGCGAAAGTACCCTCGGAGAGACGGCGCCCTCCGAAGTTAGAGGCCGGTCCGCCTTCAGGCTCGGTGTATTTGACGGTCGTTTCGCCATTCACTTTGATCTCGATTTCGCGACCTTTGACAATGATATAGTAATCGAACCACTCGCCATCGGTACTTGGAGCTTTTTCACGCTCGATATGCTCTCCCCCCTTCGGCCGATTTTGGCCCTCGGCCAACACGAGAATGTTGATCACTCCATAAAGGCTGCCGGTCTTCTTCGGATCCTTGTGGGTAGAATTCACCTGGCACTCATAGCCTTTGCCAGGCCAACCTTCGTCCTGGTATTCCGTGTGGAAATAGACACCGCTGTTGGCATTAGGGAAAGTCTTAGCGCGAACCTTTAGCTCAAAATCCTTAAATTTCCCACCGTTAATCTCCCCGGTGTAGAAAAGGTGACTGCGGCCGCCTTTCACAATGAGTTTGCCATCCTTTACCGAATAGGAATCCGGATTTTCTTTGGAAGGAGTCCAGCCTTCGAGGCTCTTGCCGTCAAAAAGCTCAATGAATCCGTCCTCGGACTGGACCGGAGCGATAATCAGGGCGCTCAGCCCCAAAATTGAGAGAAGAAAGGGAAGTTTCATGGCGGGCAGTAGGACATGGAGCCGGATTGAATGCAATTCCCAAATGACGCCGTTCTGGGGCCTATGGTTTATTAGGATATGCGAAAGGTCGAAGAATCCGTTTGCGTAGAGGCCTTCGGAGAACTTCTTTTGCGGGAGATGTCGGTATCCTCCCTCAAAATCGGTCTCGCAGGCTTCGGCAACGTTGGCGCCGGAGTCTACAAGAACATTGAAAAGAACCAGCACCTCCTGCGCGAGCGCACGGGAAAGGAGCTAGTTGTCAGTCGAATTGCGGTTCGTGATTTGACCAAGGCTCGCACCGTTGAGATGCCGGCAGATCTCGTCACTACCGATCTGGATGAATTGGTTCAGGATCCTGAAATCGATCTGATTGTCGAACTCATTGGTGGTATCGACAGCGCCTTTGATTTGGTCAAAGCCTCAGTCGAAAACGGCAAAGCCGTCGTGACAGGCAACAAGGCCCTGCTCGCCGAACGCGGACAAGAACTGTTCGCTATCGCGGAAGAGCACGGGCAGCCCATCTTCTACGAGGCAGCCGTCGCCGGTGGCATTCCGATCATCAAAACGGTTCAGGAGTCACTCATCGGCAATCATATCCAGACGATGGCAGGAATCATCAACGGGACCTGCAATTACATTTTGACCCGCATGACCGAAGCCGGGCTCGACTACGAGACCGCCCTCGGAGAGGCCCAGCAACTCGGATACGCAGAAGCCGACCCGACCCTCGACGTGAACGGTTGGGACGCAGCCCACAAAGCTATCATCCTCGCCTCACTCAGCTACGGATGCTGGGTTCCCTGCGACAAAATCCATGTGGAAGGTATCGAAAACGTCCATCGCGAGGACATCGCCTTTGCCGAGAAGCTCGGTTACACCATCAAACTGCTGGCGATCATCCAGCTTCATGAAGAGACCGGCGCGATCGAGGTGCGTGTCCAGCCGTCCCTGATCGCCAATAATCATATTCTTGCTTCCGTCAAAGGCGTCTTCAACGCTATCTTGGTCAAGGGCGATGTTGTCGGCGAGACACTTTTCTACGGCTCCGGTGCCGGGCAGGACCCGACTTCCAGTTCGGTGATTGCGGATATCGCGGACGCGACCGCCCGCCTAGGCTCCTCACAAGGCTCAGGCTTCGTGACTCACGGGCTTTATGGCAGTCCCGCTCCAATCGAGGACAGTGTTTCCAAATATTACCTCCGCGTCGAAGTTGAAGACCGCCCCGGAGTCCTCGCCCAGATTGCTGCGGTGCTCGGCAAACTCGACGTCGGCATCCTGTCATTGATTCAACCTGAGGACCACGACGAGGAGACCGCCCCCATTGTCCTGATGCTCCACTACGCTGCGTTCGGAGTCGTCCAGGAAGCGCTCGAATGTATCAGTAAACTTGATTGTGTTTGCGAATCACCTGTGCTTCTGCGGGTGGAAGACCTCGGTTGAGACACTTTTGCAATTTCCGATTTCCAACCTCCAAAAACGCTTTAGCCTTACTCATGCAATTTGTTTCGACACGCGGCGGCAGCGACCCAGTCAGTTTCTTTGATGCCTTTGCAAACGGCCTCGCTCCCGATGGCGGACTCTACGTGCCGAAAAACCTCCCTTTTCTTCCGAGGGATCTCCTGATCGAAGACGCTCTTCCCTACCCGGCTCTTGCCTGGGATATCCTTGGTCTATTTGATTCCGATCACGACCCGGATCACCTCGTTGAGATCGTCGACAAAAGCTACGGCGACTTCAGCGACACAATGAGCGCGCCGCTTATTCAGCTGTCAGATAATCTGTTCCTACTTGAGCTTTTCCACGGCCCTACCCTTTCTTTCAAAGACTTCGGTCTTCAACTTATAGGCAACCTTTTCGAGGAACAGATTGAGCGCACTGGCAAAACGATCAACGTGCTTGGCGCGACATCAGGCGACACGGGTTCAGCTGCCATTGCCGGCCTCGCCAACAAGAAAGGCGTTAACGCTTTTGTCCTCTATCCCGAAGGTCGCGTTTCCAAGCTGCAGGAGCGTCAAATGACCTGCACAGCAGCCAAGAATATTTACCCCATTCCGATCAAGGGTTCTTTCGACGACGCCCAAGCCATTGTAAAAGAGCTGATGGGCGACCTTAAGACAAAAGAGAAACTTCGCCTATCAGCGATCAACTCAATCAATATTGTTCGTATTCTCGCCCAAGCGGTCTACTACGTGCATGCTTACATGCAGCTGCCACCAAAGAACCGGGATGATGTGAATTTCGTGGTCCCGACCGGCAACTTTGGCAATGTTTTCGCCGGCTGGATGGTTCATCAGATGGGTCTCCCTGTCGATCAGTTTGTGGTAGCCACCAACCAAAATGACATCCTCTGCCGTCTCTTCAATACGGGGGAATACGAACCGGAAGCAGTTCTCCCAAGCTATGCGCCAAGCATGGATATTCAGGTCGCCTCAAACTTCGAACGCTTCCTTTACTACCATAACGAAAAGAACACCGAC
>PKCI01000176.1 GCA_002862135.1 Verrucomicrobiota bacterium
GTCCCCAGTTCTTTTTGATAAATTGCCTGGCATTCCGGTCCGCTGAACTTAAGAAGGTTCAAAACGGAAGCCAGTGTGCAGGCGTCCGAAGACGCTTTGTAGTCGCGTTGATCAACAATGGCCAAATTCTCCGTGTTAACCATCCCTTCCCATGCCAGTCCAAGACCACAGAGCAGGAACATTTTCATGGTGAATAGTGGAGATTCGGTCAGGCGGTTCTAGACATCGTCGCTTGATTCGCCGGCTACCTGCCCTCGGAGCTTCGCTTCGATGAACGGACCAAGGTAACCATCCATGACGCCCTGGATATTGGCGGTTTCACAACCCGTCCGGTGGTCTTTGACCATCTGGTAGGGCTGAAACACATAGGAGCGGATCTGGCTTCCAAAGGCGATTTCACCTTTTTCACCATACTGCCGTTCCATTTCGGATCGCTTCTTGTCCTCCTCGATCTGAAGCAGCTTGGCCTTAAGCAGCTTCATCGCCATCTGGCGGTTCTTGTGCTGGCTTCGCTCCACTGTGCATCGGATCTGGATTCCGGATGGGAAGTGGGTCAAGTGAACCGCAGTTTCCACCTTGTTCACGTTCTGGCCACCTTTACCACCACTTCGAGCCGTCTTGATCTCGATGTCTTTCTCATCGATCTCCATATCCGGCTCTTCCTTGAGGTCGGGAACAACATCGAGGCTGGCAAAAGAAGTGTGACGACGAGCCTGGGAATCAAACGGGGAAATCCGAACGAGGCGATGCACGCCGCGTTCGCAGTTCAGGTAACCGAACGCATTCTCGCCTTCGAAGCGAATCGTGGCCCCACGGACACCGGCTTCCTCCCCTTCCTGCATGTCGATCATCTCGATCTTGTAGCCCTGCTGCTGGCCCCAACGCTGATACATCCGCACCAACATATCAGCCCAGTCACAGGCTTCAGTGCCGCCGGCACCGGCGTGAATCGTCAGGAAAGCACTCTCCCTGTCATTCGGTCCATTGAGAAGCGTCTGGAGTTCGATCTTGTCGAGCTCGGTCTCAATGTCTTCGAGCTCATCTTTGACTTCCTCGAGAGCGGCTGCGGCATCATCCTCTTCGGCCGCCAACTCTACGAGGACCGAAAAATCTCCAATACGTGTATCCAGCTCGCGCACCGGGACCACCTTATTCTTAAGGGCGGCAACTTCTCCAACCTTGGCCTGGGCCCTGTCCTTGTCGTCCCAGAATTCCGGGGCGCTCATTTCGACCTCGAAGGCCTCCAACTCTTTTTCCAGCTTATCGAAGTCAAAGATACCGGCGCAGCTCATTGAGCCGTGCCTTTAAAGAGTCCGTATCGATCGCTTGCAATTCCTCTCTCATGCGAGCCGTAAGCGTTCTCACAGATATGGAAAAATTCAAACTTTCGCTTAGTAATGTTCAACGGAAATTCAATCAACTTACTCAATCCATGAAAGCCCGCGGCACACTGATTCGCCGGTCTCCCCTCACCGAGACCAGTCTCATCGTGCACTGGTGCACTCATGAGTATGGCATCGTCAAATCCGTTGCCAAAGGAGCCCGGCGCCCCAAGAGCTCTTTCGCCGGCAAACTTGACCTCTTCTATCTCTGCGAGATCGAAATCCATCCTGCCAGAACGGGTGACCTTCACATTCTCAAGGATCTCCACATCGAAAAGGCCCGGCTCGGCTTGCGGCGAAACTACCTGCAAACCCTCGCGGCCTCTTACTTCGTAAAACTCATCGACCGGATCGCCGAGCCCGAAGCTCCCATTCCTGAAATTACCGATCTCTTGGATCGGGGGCTCGACTACCTCGACGAAAACGTTGCTGACCTCAGGGCCGTGGGTCACTTCGAAAAGCAGCTGGCCCAATTTCTCGGAGTTCTCGAGGCGGGAGTCGAGCCGATTCGATCAGTTGGGGAATTGATCGGCAACCTGCCGAAACAACGGGAAGAATTGATCGAGCGATTGCGCTGAGACTGTTGTTCAGTGATTAAGTCGGTGCAGGGCGAAACATCCTACCGATCCCACTAAAACGAAACCGCACTTGGCCCACCCCATCCACACGGAATTTAGATAGCGAGTTCGACCACCGCATTTAATCCCTAGGATTTGAGTCAGCAGCACTGCTACTTCCAGGCCGAAAGCTTCGTCTCAGTTCTTACGAAAATCGTACCGTCTATAATTGCCGGGGTCGTCCGGCAGATCTCACCTAATCGATTCGTTGCCACATGGGCAAACTCGGGAGCGGCAGCAATCACGTGGAGATTACCGTTCTCGTCGACGAAATACAGATTCTTCCCGTCGCTGACAGGTGAACCAAAGATTGAGCCCTCAACCCCCGGCACACGTTCCATCCATTTCTCCTCACCCGTAATCGTATCGACACAAGTTGCGATGCCGGAATCTTCGATCAGGAAAGTAGAGTCACCGACGGCGATCGTCGAAGGGATGTGATTGATGCGGGACTCCCGGCGCCACACTTCGTGCCACTCCCCACCCGAAAGCTTCATGGCGACACAGTGCTTGGGATTGGCAGTAAATCCGCACGTCCCGATGACCATTCCCATAGTCACAATGGGAGAACTGATGGCACGCTCATTGGTCCCCAGATTGAAAACGGACTTGTCCGCAATCACTTCCCCGCTCTCCGGATGGACCGCCGTAAAACCGTGCTGCCAGTTGGTAAAGACGGCCACATCGCGCCCCGCTACCTCGTAGATACACGGAACGGAATAGGAAATTCTCTGGCTCCTTCGCTCGACCTCCCACGCAACTTCACCGGTGTCCGCTTTCAGCCCGAGCAGAGTTCCTCCGCCTTTTTCCTGATCGTTATTTAGAATCACGACATCTTTGTGGATGATCGGAGACGCTCCGTAGCCGTGCCCTCCTGACACCGGACCGAGATCACTTTTCCACAACTCCTCGCCGTCATGATCAAGAGCAATTGCCGTGAGTTGATCCGCGGTCCCCCAAGTAAACACAACCATGTCCTCGTTTACCGCAGCGGTCGATGAAGCAGCGCTGTTGAAACGGTGTCCTTTGAAAGAGCGCTGGTCGAAACTCTTTTCCCACAGCAATTCACCTGTATTGCGATCGAGGCAGATTGTCAGCCATTGATAGATCAACGCCGGGTTGGAAGCCCTTCCTTTCTTTCCCTTCTTGTTCTTCTTTTCCGCATCTCCGCCAGCCGGCTTAGGAACCTCTTCCGCCACAGCGCTGAGCAGGAAAACCTTGTCTCCCCAAATCACCGGCGATCCATGACCC
>PKCI01000070.1 GCA_002862135.1 Verrucomicrobiota bacterium
AAATATTTCTGGTTACTTTTTCCGCGATGAGTGACGCGAACGTAAAAGCCGTGATTTTTCTTCTCCGGCTGGTCGATACGGGTAATGCCGTAATTTGGTCTTGGAGCGATCATAAGGACAAAAGGTTAGGGATTCACAAACAACAAAATCGGCTAGCATCCCTGTTCATATTTATTTATAAATCCTGACAAGGCAAGACCATATAACATTCAGCCTCGTTACGTCCCTGAAGTCTGACGGATGCCCTCAAAAAGCACAATTCCTGCAGCCGTCGCCAAGTTTAAACTACGCCCCCTCAACTGGGGTATAGTAAGGCACATCTCACCATTCTTCTGCAAAAGACTGTCAGGAAGCCCGCGCGTCTCCGGGCCAAAAACGAGGTAGTCACCTCTTTTAAAATTAACGTCCCAATAGATCTGTTCGGTTTTGGTCGTCAGATAATAGACGTCACTATCCTCAGGAACCGATTCGAGGAACGCTTCGAAAGTCGGCCATAAAGTCGGAGACAGGTCGCGCCAGTAATCGAGGCCAGCCCGCCTCAAGGCCTTTTCATCGAGCGAGAATCCAAGCGGCTCGATAAGGTGAAGATCTGCTCCGGTCGCATGACACAGGCGACCAATATTTCCCGTATTCGGTGGGATTTCCGGTTCGAAAAGCACGACGTTCAGCATAGAACGCGGTCCCACTGCGAAAGAAACGCCACTGAAGAGCGGCGTTTCAAAATTTAGGCTTCAACGGGGTCAACGTTGACCCGGCGCCCGTTCTGGTCGAAGCGCACATTACCTTCGACCAGCGAGTAAATCGTGTAGTCGCGACCGATCCCAACATTCTTGCCTGGGTGCCACTTCGTTCCGCACTGGCGAAGAATGATGTTACCGGGGATGACGTGCTCGCCACCGAACTTTTTCACACCGCGACGCTTGCTGTTACTGTCGCGACCGTTCTTAACACTACCCTGTCCTTTCTTATGAGCCATTACTACTGGATGGTAAAATTCTGAATGAGTTTCTCTGCGGTTAAACGGAAACGATTTCGAGGCGGGTGAGGTGACGGCGGTGACCCTTGGTTTTGTGATGTCCCTTACGGCGCTTGAATTTGAAAGCGATCACTTTCTTGTCGCGGAATTGCTCGACAACCTTGGCGGTTACCGCAGCACCATCGATGAAGGGTGCGCCTACCTGAATGTCGGCGCCGTTGCCGGAGGCCAGCACTTCCTCAAACTTCACTGTGTCGCCGACATTGGCGTCGAGCTTCTCGACGTCGATCTTGTCGCCGGCTTCAACACGGTATTGCTTACCTCCGGTTTTGAAAATTGCGTATGCCATCTCTCTGAGCTGCTTTGAGGGCGGGGAATTTGCCACTGGTTCGCCGAATCGGCAAGCAGTTTTTTTTAAAACGATTCAATGACCATTTTTAGTCGGCTTGCGAGGGACTAATCCGGCCGCCGGGAAGGTTAAAAAGCCCGGTTTATCGAGCTCCGCACGCTCCGGACCGTCGAGCCAGATCCGTTTTATTTCCTCGCCTGTTAACGATTCAAACCGCATTTGAAGGCCTGCCTCATCAAAGCGCACGGCGATTCCCGGGAGAAACCTCCCCACCGACGACGGAAGGCGCCCGACCTGAGCTTGGTGGTGGGCGATTGAAGGATCATCGGGATCCGGACGGCTCATCGTCACGACTCTACCCACACAGGACCAGGCTCGACAGAGAGGAATCTCGAGCTTCTTCTCCCACTCCTTGATCTCTTCCTGGAGGACCGGCCCGAAGAGTAGCCCGTATCTGAGCGAGCCGCCACTGAGTGAATTACCAAGCTTCCCATAAAACTCCCTCGGCCCGACAAGAAGGGTGACCTCCTGCTCCCGAATCGCCTTTTCAAGCAGATCTGACTCCCCCCTCAGAGAGAATGATCGGGCCACAACTCGCCCGTCGCCCAGCACCGGAGTCCAACATCCGAGAGTGAGTCCCTCCGGAACGGCCAGAGAGTCCTCGATAAAGACTGCGTCGTTTTTCCGGACAAAATCCGCGGCCCGCACCTGGACTGCGTTCCGGTGCAATTGAATCGACGTCAGAATGACAGGCGACTCTCCGGGTATCGGCACCAATCCAACCGCTCTGCGGTGACGGTCACGATCATTCAGATCGAGTCGCCAGCAAGTGACCCACGCTGGTTCCAGCTTGGCACGCAACTTTTCCATCAACCCCATGGGACTGGCCTGAACAGAAACGACCGACTTCATGTCGATAAAAGACCCCTCGTCCCCCTGCCAGAAATCTATCAGATGAGGCATGAAGGTCTGCGAAGTGATGACCGTTTTCATCCCCAACGGCTCAATCGATCTGGCGATTTTTTCGAGTTCCTCCTGGTCGATCGTGAACGGGAGGTTTACCGGCGTTTTCCCGGCAAGGAAGAGGCCGAGGTTCATCACCGCCGTCATTGGTCCAGGTGGCAGCATCACGCCGACGTAATCACTGTCGGTGGGCGGGTGATTCATCCAACGCCGCGCAATCGCGGTCGCCAAACCAAGCGTTTGAGCGCGGGACCAGTTGCGTGGGCCTTTCTTCCCGTATTCAACAAAAAGCGAACGCCCTTTCTTCTTTTTCAGCGACCGAATCACCGCCTTCTCCAGGTTAAAGTCGAAGTCCCGCCGCTTCACGAAACTCTCGACAGACTGGGCCATGACCGCCTCTCGAATCGATTCGGTGTTGGCTTCACTCGCCGGAACTGGCTGACCAAAGGCGACCTGGAGCGGACAGAAAATTCCGTTGGGCCACTTTTTGAAATAACGGTCCCGCTCAAAGGAAAATACTGAATTCCACAAGCCGTCGATGTAAACCGGCACGATCTGGCAATCAGATTTGCGGGCGATGATTTCAAAACCCTTTTTGAATTCATCGATTACACCCAGTCGCGTCAGCCCGCCTTCGGGGAACAGGCAAACCACGTCTCCCGCTTTCAGCGCGTCGATACTTGTGGTGATCGCTTTCTTCGCCTGATGCGGCTGAATCGGTATGGCACCAAACAGCTTTAGAAACCACCCGATCGCTTTGAACTGGGTATAGCCGGCCAAAACAACGAATCTCACGGGGCGAGGCGACGTCAGGTAGAGCACGAAGGAATCAATGTAACTGACATGATTACTCAACAGGAGCACACCGCCCTCACGTGGAATGTTCTCCGTCCCAATGCGCCGGACGCGATAAAAGAACTGAACCCACGACAGAAA
>PKCI01000150.1 GCA_002862135.1 Verrucomicrobiota bacterium
GCTGCGGCTCTGGTCGAACTGAGAGACTGGATCAAAAAAGGATTCGATATCCTGATCGTCCCGGACGGGCCAAGGGGCCCCCGTTATCAATTGGGTCGCGGAGTGGTTAAGCTGGCCCAACTTACCGATGCCAAAATTCTCCCGATGCGCATCGAATACGGCTCCTATTGGAAATTTCGCAGCTGGGATCAATTCCGATTGCCGAAACCCTTTACCACCGTAGATATCTACCTTGAACCACTTGTCGAAGTGGCATCTGATCTCTCGGAAGATGACTTTGAATCCGAGCGCCAGAGAATTGAAATCATCCTGAATCCCGAGCATGAAATTGATTGAAGGCAAACCGATCGCAGAAGCTGTCTATGCTGAGTGTCTCACTTCGTTTGAGGAACTCAGAGCCGCCGGACATTTGCCGGGTCTTGCTGTGGTTCTCGTTGGGGACGACCCGGCTTCGAGAGCCTATGTCGGCTCCAAAGAGCGCAAGTGCCAGGAACTTGGCATGCACTCCGTTAAGATTGAACTGCCGGAGGACACTCCGCAGGATAGGCTCCATGAAGTGATTGCCGGGCTCAACGCAGATGACGCGATTCACGGAATTCTCGTTCAACTGCCTCTTCCCGGACACCTCGACGAAGATGCCGTGATTCTTCGAATCGACCCCGCCAAGGACGTGGATGGTCTTCACCCAGTAAACCTTGGCAAGCTAGCCATGGACGATTCGACTGGTTTTGCACCTTGTACGCCGTCAGGCTGCCAACGCATGCTGATCGAGAGCGGGATCGAGACCAGTGGTGCCAATGTGGTGATCGTTGGACGAAGCCTGCTCGTTGGCAAGAGTCTCGCCCTGCTGATGATGGGGAAGGGAGAGGGTGGCAACTCCACGGTGACAGTCGCTCATTCCCAGACCAAAGATCTTGCTGCGTTGACCCGCGAGGCGGATATATTGGTCGCAGCGATCGGAATCCCCCATTTCATCGGACCGGAGCACATCAAAGATGGAGCTGTAGTTATCGATGTGGGAATCAATCGCATTGAAGACACTTCTGCTCCGAAAGGTTCCCGGCTGGTTGGTGATGTGGATTTCGAAGCCGTAAAGTGCAAATGCGAAGCGATCACTCCGGTGCCGGGTGGTGTAGGGCGGATGACCATTGCCATGCTGATGGCTAATACAATCCGCGCCTGCCGCCACAGAGCTGGAATTTGAGTCTGATGTCTGCGAGCGGAACCACAGATTTGAATTGGCTGATTTGTCACCACAAACGTAGCTGATGGTAAATAGGCTAAGTCCTAGAAACGACCCTAGTCGATGAGATGCAAAACCTTCATCAAAAGGTAGTTGAATCGGTTAGCACACGCATTGGCACAGACGGAAGGTAGAACCGTGCGAACGTCCCCGAAATATCCATTGCTCCAGTGATTTTTCCCTAGCCAGTGGAGGGGTTCGACTGCAATTTACAGAAGCTGAGATCCACTGAAAAAAGCCTGCCCATGAGCCACGCCATTTCTGCCCGTGCGAATGCCGATTTGATCGACCAGAAATACGCTGCATGGAAGCAAGATCCGAAGTCGGTAGACGACACCTGGGCGATGTTTTTCGAAGGATTTGAATTGGGTCTGACTCAACCGACCCCGGTCGGCAAGAATGGTGCCGGGTCGGATCCCGGTAACGAGCAGGTCGGTGGGCTCGATCTAGCAACCCGCGCACGCGTCGTCTCGATGGTTCACCAGTATCGATCGCTCGGGCACACAGCGGCTTGGCTTGACCCGCTCGAAGAAGAAGCCCCCAGTCAGCCGCTCCTGAGTCTTGAGGAACTCGGCTTTTTGCCGCAGCATCTCGAAGAGGAGGTGGCAACCCAGTTTTACGAAGGCGGGCAGCGCATGAAGCTTCGAGACATGATCGAGCGACTCGATCAGACCTACTGTGGAAAGGTCGGCTTTGAATACATGCACATGCAGACGCCTGATGTGCGTGACTGGATTCGTGATCGAGTCGAAGCGCGCCTCGAGCAGCCTGAGTCTTCCATCGAAAAGAAGAAGGCTGCACTGGGCTGGCTTGCCCAGGCGGAACTGTTCGAACGCTTTCTTCACCGCAAGTATGTTGGCCAGAAGCGGTTTTCTCTGGAGGGTGGTGATGCGCTGATGGTGGCGCTCAATGGCCTAGTTCAAAAGTTCCCGGAATTCGGAGTCCATGAGATGGTCATGGGGATGGCTCACCGTGGTCGGTTGAACGTTCTTGCCAATCTCCTTCAGAAGCCCCTCACCGTGATTCTCTATGAGTTCTCGGAGAACTATGTTCCCAATCTCGTAGCTGGTGACGGTGATGTGAAATATCACCTCGGCTACGATGCTGAGTTGGAAGTCGACGGTCATCCGGTGAAGATCCATCTCGGAGCCAACCCCAGCCACCTCGAAGCCGTGAACGGAGTAATTGAAGGAAAAGCGCGCGCCCGTCAGCGGGCCCGTGACGAGAGCCTTCGTGATTCCTTTGTCGACCGGGACAGTGTCCTGCCGGTGTTGATCCACGGCGATGCCGCATTCGCCGGGCAGGGAAGTGTTGCTGAGACTCTCAACCTTTCCCAGCTCCTCGGATATCGGACAGGGGGAACTGTGCACCTCGTCGTGAACAACCAGATCGGATTCACCACTACGCCGAAAGATGCGCGTTCATCAGTTTATTGCACAGATGTGGCAAAGATGATTGAGGCCCCCGTCTTTCATGTGAACGGAGATTCTCCGATGGATGTGCTCTATGTCACCGAACTGGCGCTGGAGTTTCGTCAGACGTTCGGACGGGACGTGGTCGTCGACATCGTCTGTTACCGCCGCCATGGTCACAACGAAGGCGATGAACCAGCCTTCACTCTGCCAAAAACTTATCGCGATATTCGCCGCCACGATACGCCCCTAGCAATTTTCCGCCGAAACCTGGTAGAGAGCGGGGACCTTACTCACGAAGGGGTCAACGCGATCGAGAACGAGTATCAGATGAAGCTTGATAGTGAGCATGCCGAGCTCGAGGCAGCCATGGAGAAAGGCGAGGGTCACTCCATGGCTGAGGCGAATATCGAGCCCCAGCCCGATTATTCTCACGATTCTGTCCAGACAGGAATGCCAGTCGATGAAGTTCGTGAAATCGGTCTTCGTATCACCGAAGTGCCGGAAGGTATCCAGGTGAATGACAAGTTAGCGAAGCGTTTCTTGGGGCCTCGTCGCA
>PKCI01000083.1 GCA_002862135.1 Verrucomicrobiota bacterium
GAAATGAGCGGTGCATCGTGCAGATGCATGGATTGCCACAGGGATACGAGAGCAAAGGCGATCCCAAAGGCGAGAGCCACAAGCGCGTAGAAGACCCACCCGCCGTCCGTGGCGAGGGTCTGCAACTCGTGAAGCAGTGGCTCAAGGAAGGTCATGTTGATTTCTTTTGAGGGGATTTGTCGAGGCCGTTGAGGAAGGCAAGACTGGTCATTTCCATGGTCGACTTGATACCCTGAACTTTGCGCGAAAGAAGGGCATGCAGAATCAGGGAGGGAATCGCGACGATGAGACCGAACTCGGTCGTGACAAGGGCCTCTGAGATACCGGAGGCGAGGGACCTGGCATCACCGGTTCCGAAAATATTGATGAGACGAAATGTCTCAATCATTCCGGTGACTGTTCCGAGCAGTCCTAGCAATGGAGCCGTAGCAGAAGCAATCGCAATCACGGGCAACCCTCGATTGAGCGGAGGCAGTGCTTCGATAAACTTCTCGTAAAGTGACTCCTCAAGATCGTCGCGGGAGACGGCTTTGTTTTTCGAAATGATCTCAATCCCCCGGTCGAGAATCTCCGCCGACGGGTGTTTAATTGCCTGGTTCGCAGTGAGGGCAGTTTCACTATCCTGTTGATTGAGGGCATCGATGATGTCCTGGACAAGAGAGGGGCGGAATTGGCGGATGCGAAGGAGCTGGAGCCATTTGAAGAGCGCGATAATCAGGGCAAAGGCAGCGAGAATGAGGATGGGATAAATCCAGAAACCACCTTGCTTGATGCGGTCAAGGAGACCATCGCCGGAATGAGTCAGAGCAACCGCTGTGCCCAACGTAGGATCAAATGTCGGATTGGACGGTTCTCCACGGAGGAGGAGTTCGATATTGGTCGCATCGGCAGTCCCTTCGACAAGTCGGGGGCGGAGGTCATCGCCCGCAGCAATGAGCCCGGAGTCTGAACCGTTGGTTGAAAGAAACCAGCGAAGCGGGCCGGCGTCGGCAAATTGCCCTCTGACGAGGATGCCATCAGAGTTGAGCGCCTCTCCCGTCATGACCTGAACAGCTCCGGCCCGGCTGAGTTGATCGATCGAGTTTTTGACCAGTTGGAGTCGTGAATCGAGATCGGTTTGATCGAGAAGGTATTTTTCGGCTTCGACGCGGGCAAGACTTTGCGAGGCCTGGTAGGTTTTTCGAAAGTCATAAAGGAGTCCCTCGAGATACTGCTTCTCATCGCGCCAGACCTTGATCTTTTCCTCGGTCTTTTCAAACTCGGCTTCGGCTGCTTCGCGGGTCGTGCGAGCAATTTCAGCTTTTCGCCTGGTCTCGCGAAGATTTGCCGCGACTTCGTTGGTTTCTCTGGCCAGGGCCGGTTTGGTTTTGGCGATCTCTTCGCGCAAGGCCGCAAGTTCCGCCAGAGCAATGCGTAGGTCTTCGTTCACGGACTCGGCAGCGGCGCGGTAGTCGGCCGCCGCATCTTCCTGAGCAATGCCGGAAAACGGGAACGCACAAAAAGCTAGGATTGTAAGAATTCGTCCCATCAGGGATTGGCGGTGCTGCCATTGGTGATGGGCAGAGAAATAAAGTCAGGAGGCGCCTGGCGGGTCTGGATTTCGATGGCTTGGCGAACAGGAGCAGCCAGGGCCGGAGCGTCGACCCAGGTCCAACCATCGGGGGAGGGGAGCCCGTAACCGGCATATTTGCCTGACTGATCGACAAACCAGGCTTGCGTCATGCCAAGGTAGAGAATTTCAATCTCGCGCTTTTTTCCGTCGATCGGCCGAACGTCGGCGTCGAGGGTGATGTTGTTGTTGAATGCCTGGTAGGCCTGCATGATGAGCAGGACGTCGCGAGTGCGGTGCTGAAGCGGGCGTCCCGCTTCCGATTCTTCGAGTCGAACTACCGCTTCCTGGACCTTGGCCCGCAGAGGGGTGGGGAAATATGGAAGCAGGGGGCGGAGGGAATTCTCGATCTCGGAGATTTGAACCATGAGCTTGCGGCGCCAGGCCTTGAGTTCGGCTTCCTCCTCGACGTAACTCTTGCGTTTTTCGTCGATTTCTTCGACGCGTTCACCGGCGGCGGTGACAAACTCTTCAAGATTTTCGATTTCGACCTTTCGGATGTCGTTCAACTGGGTGAGTGACTCTTGCTGTTCCTGCCAGTCCGTAGCCTCCCGGCTGATGAGTTGACGAGTCTGAACCCATTTCTTGAGGGCCGTCTGTGTGGCCGAAGCTTCAGGCAGGGCAGAGTCTTGCGCCTGCGCCGAGATCAAGAGGAACAGACTTGCGGCGAAAACAGCAGCAAGCGGAAACCGAACTTTATTGATGGGTGATTTCCAAAGCATGGTCTTTTGAAACGTGGCCTCAGTGAAAGGCGGCAGAGGAGGGTTCCACCTGTTTCATGGAGCTGGGGCGATGCGTTTAGGCGATGCGAAAAACTCGATCTCCACCACTTAATGATAACGTGTCTCAATAGCAAATGATTTGTTGGGGCAAAATTCAACAATTCGCACAGTTAGTGGTTGGCGTCCTGAACTCGCTTACCGGGATCGCAAGTTCACGGCATTCTGGCATGCCGCGGAGCCATCCGCGACTTCGAAGACATAATTGGGAGTGGTGTTAGGATAGAGGCGTCTCTGAGAGTCGAGTGCTATTGCGATAGACCAGTGTGTTATGCCTGATAAGGATCCTCGCGGATCACTGAGAGCGTTCTTAATCGCGAAACTCAAGGAGTGATCTCCTGCCATTCATGCGGCTTCAAATCGTCGAGAGAGTATCTTCCGACCTGAAGCCGATGCAGCGATGTCAGGCGAATGCCCTCGAGGCGGTAGAACATGCGCTTGATCTGGTGCCAACGCCCCTCCTGCAGAGTGACTCGGGCGCGGGTTGGACCCAAGATCTCGAGCGTCGCTGGGCGGGTCGTGATACCTTCGCCGGCGAAGTGGAATCCGTCATTGAATTGTTCAATCGCTTCCTTCGGAATGGGGCGATCGGTTTCAACGAGGTAAATCTTATCGATCTTTTGATCGGGCTGAGCAAGGCTTTCAGTCCATGATGAGTCGTTGGAGAGAAGCACAAGTCCAGAAGAGGAGCGATCGAGTCTGCCGGCAAGATGGAGCGTGTCCTTGTCAGGATGATCAATGAGATCAAGAACCGTTCTGTGTTCTCTGTCTGTTGTTGCGCTAAC
>PKCI01000220.1 GCA_002862135.1 Verrucomicrobiota bacterium
TGCCATCGGCGTAGGTGATGTAGCGATAGCGCTCAGAAGGGAGACCATAGTAATTGTAGCCAAAGACCGTCAGCGTGGTCTCGTCCCAATCGGCTTCCGGATCTTTCAACAAGGGGGTGAGGTCATTCTCCTGCAGAGTTGAAGATATCTGCGAAGCGGAGTCTTCTCGCTCGGAATTTCCCTCAGCTCTCTTCCTGCAGAGAAGTTCGAACAAATTCATGAAAACTTTCCGCCCAAATTCGGTCGTTTCCTGACTCAGGAATGTTTTCTTCGATGGCATCCGAAATCTGAAGCAGGAGTGAGTCCTGATGTTGATCTTCGGGGCCGGAGGACACCCCCGGTTGATATGAGGGAAAGAAGTCTTCGCCTATAACCTGATTCCAATTTGTTCGGCAGGCATCCAAGGCATCGAGTTCTTCAGGTTCGAGTATTTCTTCGCAGCGGAAGTTCGGCCCCTTCCACGCAACTCCGTCAAAGAGTCGCCAAGGCCGAAATTGAGCTCGTTCACTCCACTTCGTGATGGATTGTCCGGTCTCCACATAAAAAGCGTCGAGAAGTTTAACTAAGGGCGCGGTGATAGAGTGATTCTCGTGTTCAATGGAATGAGGCAAGTCATTCAACCGGGCTTCCTCAAGCTGCAATCCCTGGATGAGGAAGTCTCGAATAAGATCGCCCTCTTTGAGTTTTTGGCGATCGAAACTACGCACCACCACTTCATCATTGTTTCCTTGAAAGATGCTCTTGAGCGTCCGGATTTGAGCTGTGTAGTCGAACCCTTTACTGTTTAAGCCGGACGCTGCCAGAGAAAGAGGATAACCTTCCGAGACAGATTGAGCCATGCGACTGCTTGCATATTCACGAGGTTCCCGCAGATAGATGACGGCTCGAAAAGCGTCGAACCAGCGGGAAAGAAAGTCACGGACTTTCGCCAGCTCCGCAGCGGATCGAATCGGCTCGCCCACCGATTCCGCACTGATCAAGGCACTGCGCCAAGGTTGTCGTTGGAAACTTTCGAAGACTTTCTCCAGCCCAGATATCATTTTTCGCTGGATTAGATTTGGATTGGGAATCATCACTGAGTAGAGCAGGTCAGAGAAATTGGTGAAGAGGTTGCCGTTCTCCAACTCAATCGCAGGGCAGCCGATATTTTGAGCTTCGAGAAACTCCTTCCCCGGACCTGCTGCCAATCCCCGCTGAATACTCTTGGTCCCGGTTTTTGGCATGCCGATGTGCAACACGCAATGCATGGTTTTGTGGTAGTGATAGTAGTGGTTTGATAAATCTAGGCGCAGTGGTTGAGCCTCGGAAGTCTGATCTAGCCTAAATGATAGTCTAAGATCTCATAGAAGGGACCAAGAAAATGAAGGGCAAGCGTCACACGACCGAAGAGAGAATCCGCATCCTGCGGAAAGCAGACAGAGCAAAGAGCATTCTTGATGTCTGCCGGGAGCACAATAGCAGCGAACAAGCCTTCCAACGTTGGAAGCGTGATTTGGCAAGATGGAAGTCAGTCAAGCCGAGCGGCTCAAGGATCTTGAGAAGGAGAATGCCCATCTCAAGAAGATCGTGGCTGACCAGGTGTTAGGATTGGAAATCCTAAAGGAAGCGCTGGAGAAAGAGGCTGTGAGCCTAGGACACAAGCGGCAGATCGCCAAGCGTTTAATCGAAGAGAGTCGATGCACGCAGAGACAGGCCTGCCAACGAAGGCGATACATTGAGGACATAAGTCGAGCTGTGACTTCTTTCACGCCCACACTGTTCGGGGGGGACAATTGAAGATGCTGACGAACGTCGACGAGTTCACTCGGGAGAACCATCTGATCCATGTGGATCGTGGGATCCGCCTCGATGATGTTCATCGGCAGCTTGAGCGTCTATCGATATCCACGGTGCATTCGAGCACATCCGAAGTGACAATGGAAGCGAGTTCATCGATGGGGAACTCCAAGTATGGCTGAAAGAAGCCGGAATCAAGACGCTCCTCATTGAGCCTCGGAGCCCATGGCAAAATGGCTTCATCGAGAGCTTCCACTCTCGGTTCCGAGCCGGGTGTCTCGACCGGGAGCAACTCTGGACACTTTCCGGGGCACGCGTGGCCATTGAGGATTGGCGACGGGAATAGAATGAAAAATGCCCTCACTGCAGCCTTGGGCTGGAGGCTCTGAGGGCCTTTGAGATGGTGGCCAGTCAAGCTGCGGCCTCTGGTCGGTTATCACCGTGCATCGCCCCGGGTTGGAGGGGGTGCAGCAGAGGCTGGAGATCGCCGTAAAATCGAAACGCCCAGTGTCGGCATCAGTTTCGGTTCAGAAATGGCACTCATGGCAGTGATCCAATGTGTTGCCGAACGATCGGTAGGTGGGTCAATAGCGAAGTGAGCGTGGATGTGGTTCGGGGATCACGCAGATCGATTAAGTGTTGAACGACGGACCGCAATCCTGCCGCTTCTAAAGAGACTTCCTGGACGATCGTTCGGTTACAACGACGGCCGAAAATTTGTTGCCTTACTCTGCGACGGAACGCTCAATGGTCAGCAGGGCGCTGTCGATGAGCTTCAGTGCCGTGCTGAAGCTCCCGTCGATGTAGTAGAGCACCCAGTCCTCCTTTCCGTCTTCGTCATCTTCTTCTCTTTTGGGATAACCGACGAGATCGAGTAATTGGAAGGTGCGGGGGGTGATGTTGTCGATATCCACGGCGTAGACCAGTGAGGCCTGATCATCACCTGGCTGATTGATCTCGATGAGGAGACGGTAGGGCAGGGATTCCTCGGCATCGCCCGGCAGGATGTAGTCGGCGGGATCAAAGGAACTGTTTTCGGTAGCACCCGAGATGGCATCGAGTTCGAGTTCTTCTAAAAGATCATTGCCCGAGGTTTCTGCCTGTTGCTTGGCTTCCTCCCAACCGCGTCGCTTGAAGTCCCAGTAGGGCAGGGCGGTTCGTCCGCCTTCGCCGGTCGGGGTGTGCAGGGTTTTGATGTGGTATTGGGAGGCATTCTCCAGCCAGATCGCAAAATGGGGAGGGGATTCCAGATCGAATCCGGTGCCGCTGCGAACGGTCAAGGCCATCTTGTAACCCGGGTCGGGAGTGTAGTGATAGGATAGGCCCAGGTCTGTCACCTCGTAGTCATCTAATGAGGGCCCCAGGTTT
>PKCI01000159.1 GCA_002862135.1 Verrucomicrobiota bacterium
ACTCCTTCATTTAATCCCTTGATTGCCGCATGAACACTCCCATCGAAAATCCCCGTATCGCTATCGTAGGCCTTGGATTTGGCGCCGAATTCATTCCTATTTACCAGCGCCACGCGAACGCCGAAATGGCGGCGATCTGCCAACGCACTGAATCCTCTCTCAATGAAATCGGCGACAAGTTCGGAGTCGAAAAACGTTATGCTGACTACGACGAGCTTCTCACAGACTCCGAGATTGATGCGGTCCACATCAATTCTCCGATTCCGAACCACGCCGAACAAACCATCGCCGCTCTCAAGGCCGGCAAGCATGTCGCTTGCACCGTGCCGATGGCGACCTCGGAGGAAGATTGCAAGACCATTGTTGAACTGTGCGCTGAGACCGGCCTCCAATACATGATGATGGAAACGGTCGTTTACGCCCGCGAGTTCCTCTACATGAAGGAACTCTACGACAATGGCGAACTCGGCAAACTCCAGTTTCTCAAAGCCAGCCACCAACAGGACATGGATGGATGGCCCGGCTACTGGCCCGGACTGCCGCCGATGCATTACGCCACCCACTGCGTCGGACCCGTTCTCGGTCTCGGGCGCAACGAAGCCGAATACATCAGTTGTTTTCCCAGCGGAACCATTCGCGAAGAGATGCATGACTGCTACGGCTCTCCCTACGCCGTCGAAACGACGCACATCAAGTTCCACCAGAGCGATCTCAGTGCCCAAGTCTATCGTTCCTTGTTCGACGTGGCGCGCCAGTATCGCGAGAGCTTTGAAGTTTACGGTTCGAAGAAAGCTGTCGAATGGCCACTCATCGAAGGAAACCCGCTCGTGGTTCACACTGCCAAGAAGCCCGAGCCCGAAATTCCCGAGGAGACGGAGTGCCCGGACTATGGACATCTCCTTCCCGACGAGATTGCCCCCTTCACTCAGGGTGGTGTCTACGGTGGAGAAGAAGGCGAAGAGCATCTCAGCTTTACCCAGGGTGCTGGCCACGGCGGCTCCCACCCACACCTCGTTCATCAATTCGTCGAGCTTCTTCGTGGTAATGGTGAGGGCTACCCGAATGCGGTCCAGTCCGCCAACATCACACTCTGCGGCATTCTCGCGCACGAGAGTGCCCAGAAAGGCGGCGAGATTGTTCGTCTGCCTGAGTGGAGCCTGAGTTCCTGATCCCGTTCCCGACAGTCAACAGGCTACGGTCCAACACCTGACCCTGTCTGGTCAAAATCTGATGAAATTGATTCTTCTCATTCTGTTGGGAGCCGCCGCCCTGCTCGCTTCGTTCTCGTTCGCCGACGAGTCAAAGCCGAACATTCTTTTCATCGCTATTGATGATTTGAACGACTACATATCTGTTTTAGACAACCACTCAAACGTTCAAACCCCGAACTTTGAGCGACTCGCAAAACGGTCCGTCACTTTCGAGAATGCCCATTGCGCCGCTCCCGCCTGTCACCCGTCCCGGGTCGCCGTCATGACCGGTGTCCATCCCGTCAGCTCCGGGATCTACCGAAACGCCTTCCGCGCCCACGGTCCTCGCTGGCGTCACGAGTCTCCCATGCTGGAAGATGCCGTTGTCCTTTCCCAACATTTTCGCAATCACGGCTACCGCGCTGTCGGAGGCGGAAAAATCTTCCACACGCTGCAGTGGACTCCCGGTGATTCCCAAAATGATCCCGATGCCTGGGACGACTACCGGAGTGATCCCCTCGATCCAATCTCTGCAGACTGGCCGCGGCCTGACTTTGTGGGCACACGCGACCAGAATGAAGGCTTCGTCGGTAAACGCCCGCTCAATAATTTCTACTTTGGAGCCGCACCGGTGAAGCTGACCAAAGACCAGGGAGATGGCGCTGTCGTTGACTGGGCGGTGGACCAGATGCAATCCGAAACGGACCAGCCACTCTTTTTGGCCGTCGGTTTGTTCCGCCCTCACATTCCCTTCGAAGTCCCCCAGAAATGGTTCGACCTCTATCCCATCGAAAAAGTCGAACTGCCGCCCTGTCGCGAGGATGACTTTGACGACGCCCGTCCCCACGAACGAATGGACTGGCATCCCTGGGTCACTAAAAACAAACAATGGGAAAAGCTGATGCAGGGCTACCTCGCCAGTATCAGCTACGTGGACAACGAGCTCGGTCGCCTCCTCGATGGACTGGATGCCTCTTCAATCAAGGACAATACCATCGTCGTTCTCTGGACCGATCACGGCTTCCATATTGGTGAGAAGGGCAATTGGGAGAAGTTTGCGCTCTGGGAACAGACCACACGCGTCCCCTGCTTCATCCATGCGCCCGGCGTGAGTCAGGACGGCAAAGCTACTCGCGAGCCAGTCACCTTGACCGACCTCTACCCGACGCTCTGTGAACTCGCCGGCCTGCCGATTCCAGATCAATGCGACGGCTCTTCCCTCGTCGACCAATTGAAGAATCCCGGTGCCACCGGCGACAGGTTTTCATTGACCTCCTATCACTTCCGCGGAGACATGGGACCGTCCCACGGCATCTCAACAGACTGGTATCGCTACATTCACTACGACAACGGATTCGAGGAACTTTACGACCTCAAGAATGACCCTAACGAGTTCACTAATGTCATTAATGATCCGGCCCATGCTGCAGCACGAAAAGAGCTGGCTGCCCAGTTACCAAAAACTTCAGCACCTTCTGCTGGCAGAGCGCCTGAATCACCCTACAACCTCAGCAAGCCCCAGTCCCGGGCAGCATTCAAACCAGGTGACCCAATCGGAAACCAAGCCTTTGAAATCAACTTCAAAGTCGACGAAGCCTCTCCCTCCAGTAGTGGCGTCCTCGTTTCCCAGGGCGGTAGCATCAATGGATACTCGGTCTATCTGCGTAACGGAAAGCTTAAATTCGCCGTTCGAAGGAACGGAGAGATTCACCTCGCTGCCTCCGATGGCCCTGTTTCAGAGGAAGCCTTTGAAGCGCGCGCTTCGCTGCTTCCGTCTGCAGAAATGAAACTCTTCCTTAACCGAGAGGAAATTGCCCGGGCAAATGCCGGGAAACTTCTACCCTCAACACCCCGTGAAGGGTTTTCTCTTAATGCCGATCCGGACACCACCGTCGGCGACTACCCCTCCCCCTTTCCATTTGCCGGAAAGGTTTCTGAATTC
>PKCI01000181.1 GCA_002862135.1 Verrucomicrobiota bacterium
ATGGCAGAGGGGGTGGGATTCGAACCCACGAGACCTTGCGGCCTGCCGGTTTTCAAGACCGGTGCATTCAACCACTCTGCCACCCCTCCAGGTGTTCCGAAAATGGAATTTCGAAGAGCGGGACCATAGGGGAGGCTCGCGATTCTTTCAACCCGGTTTTGAGCCCTTGGGGCATGTTTGTGTCAGACCCGCGAATCCAGTTGGAAGACCTGGCCTGAGATGTTCTCGGTCGAACAGATGAAGCTAACGAATCGAGCTGCCTCTTCCACGGTGTTGAACCGACCCAGCTGATGTCGTTCCAGCGCCGTCTCAACAGCTTTCGGGGCCACATTTGCTGTCATCTTGGTTTGGAGGAAACCAGGGAGGATGCAATTGACACGTACATTGCGTTTTCCGTACTCCTTGGCGTAACTCTTGGTCAATCCAATCAGTCCGGCCTTGGCAGCGGCGTAAGCGGTCTGGCCGACGGGAGGGTGAATCGCGGAATAGGAGCCTACATTAAGAATGTGGCCAAAGCGTTTCTTGATCATGATTCCAGCCGCGAACTGGGAACAGAGCTGGGCCCCCTTAAGATTGGTATCAATGATCGCATTTCGATCCTTCTCGGATTGCCTGGCAAATAGAGCGTCACCAGTGATGCCCGCGTTGTTGATGAGCACATCGAGGCGGTTGAGACCATCGAAATATTCCTTCACGGAATCCGGCTTGAGCACGTTAAGCTCATTGCGTCCCGGCGACAGGACATCGTAACCTGAGCCGATCAGATGGCGGCCCATGGCTTCAGCGAGGTCACCCTGACCTCCGGTGATAAGGGCAAGTCGTTGGCTCAAGGCCATTCAGGAATAAAGGGACCCGTGAGCTACGAAAGCAGGAAGCCGATCAATCAAACAGATTGGCTCCATTAACGTTCGATTTGGCAGGTTGGCCAAAGAAGGGATCTTTCGGACTGGAACCCGCTCCAGTTTTTTCCAGCGCTGGTTGGGTTTTGGCACGGTAATTCGGATCAGCGACGATAGCGTGCTCCTCATACTTGATGTGGGTTCCACTGAGTTGACCAACATAGCGGATGGCCTCTGTCATGGGCACGTTGCGAAGCGACAGCGTCACAAGTGTGTCGCGGCGCTGCTCCGGTGTGCCTGTGTAAATAAAGTTAGGGCGCACTTTTCCCCCCGAGAGTTCTTCGGCTCGCTGGGTGAAATAGTCGAGGATATCACCGATCGGAGCATCGGAAAAATTGAGCTCGGGAATCGTGATCTGGGCTAGCTGACCTTGAATATTGTTGGTGGGGCGTCGATCGCTGGCCATGGCCGTCTTGCATTTGGCCATGTAGCTGCGGGCGTGAACGATTCGTGGATTCGCTTGGAGCACGGCAGCAAACTTCATCATCGCTTCCTCGTATTTCCCCTCGTTGTAGAGTTGAACGCCCTCGTTGTAGACTGTCTTAACGTCATTCTGCGCAAACGTTGTGCCGGTAAGACTGAAGCAGAAAAGCAGGAGCGAAAGCAGCAGTGGGATTTGATATTTCATAATGAGTGTCCGTCAGGAAGATCCGCTAATAAGACTGCTGCACGCTATCAAATTTGGCAAAGCGTGTAAACGGAAATGCTTTTTTGGAAGGCCTTTGGGCACTTCCGGGATGTACGTCTCACCCACCAAATCTTGGTGGTTTAAGTTTTATAAACCCCACAACAAAAGTTTAGCGCAGAGGTGGACGAGTTGCTCAAGTCGGGTTAAAGTTTTTGAAGTTATTTTCAACTTCGACTCTCATGGTTGATAGATTCCGTATCATTGCGGGCTTCCCCCAGCATCAGGTCCGCATGGTTTCACTTTCTCTAGTTGCCATGGCGACGGCAGCTTTCGGCATTATCGGAATAACGCCCAGCCTTGCTCAGACGTCTTCGGCCCCTTCGTATCCGTCAACCAGCCCTACTGCGGCTGCTGGCATGACAAGCGGCATTCCCGGCACCTCCGGCTACGGTCAGGCACAGATGGCACAGGTTCGGACAGCGGCTTTGAACGCGCAAGGGCAGGCTGTTGCAGCATCAATGGCTCGTTCAGCAGATCAGGCCATGGAAAATCAGTATAACAATCGGTCCCTTCAGAAAGCTCGAGAGATTAAGTTTATGAAGCGTGATATGGCGGAGCGTATGAAGTGGGAGCGAAGCAATCAGGCTCAAATCAACAAAGTATCTTCCGATGACATCTCTTCATGGCAGACCCCTACCGGCAATGTGAAAGTGGAGCGGGATGTCCCTGACCCTTTTCTCCAGGCGATGATCGCGATGGAGGGTCAGGAGAAGCCGAAGCAAAAAGAGCGGAAGGGATTCAGTGGCTTGAATCCCTTCAAAAAGAGGGAGCCAGGCTCAATCGAGGGGCTCGAAGTGTTGAACCAGCCGCTCCCAGGCCTAACGACTCCGGCCCCGGCTGCCATGTCGAGGAGTTTATCCTCTTCGAGCAACTCATCTAACACTGCTTCAGGAAACGAGTCTCAGGCTGGGGGATTTCTGGGTGGGTTTAAGATGCCCAAGATCGGCAACAAAAACAAATCGACTGATGCGGCGCAGGTCTATGACGCTGAACCTGAGTTTGTCGGTAATTCGCGTTGGGCCTTGAGTCCGCCGCCAGCCTCGCCGAATACGATGGTTCCGGCTCGCTCAGGTCAGTCCTTGATCGATGGCTCCGCCGAGAGTGTCGGAAGGGTCTCTTTCTTCGATGAGGAACTTGCCTATAAGAAAGGATTTTCCTCAGGCTTCAAGAGGTCTGGGGGCCAGGTGACGAGCGCTTCTACCGCGTCCAGTTCGGCGCTCTCCACGCCATCAAGTAGGGGCGGTGGAGGATTCCTTGGATTTGGAAAGAAAAAGACTGACGCCAGTATCGACGCCGGTCTTTTCCCGGAGAATGCGGTGAGCCAGACTCCGACCGGAGCGAATTTGGTTGAAAGTTACTCGGGTGAGGATTTTGCAGAGGACACGCCCTTTGCGCCTTCGTCGACGGGAGATATCGTTATGCCGGGAGAGACTTCCAAGCGCGGTGGCGGCAGATTCAATTTTTCGATGCCCAGTCTTTCTCTGGCCGGTTTAAACAAGTCTGGAAGCAACGGCGGTGGCGCTGCTAATGTTCCAAGCC
>PKCI01000226.1 GCA_002862135.1 Verrucomicrobiota bacterium
TGCCGGTGTAATCGATCATTTTGTCGATGTCCCCGACGGCCGAGGCGGCCAGCGTTTTCTGAGGTCCAGCGGAGATCGCATTGACCCGAATATTGCTCGGGCCAAGGTCGTAGGCGAGATAGCGCACCGACGCTTCCAGCGCCGCTTTGGCCACGCCCATGACGTTGTAATTGGGGATCACTTTCTCACTGCCGAGATAGCTCAGGGTGACGATGGACCCGCCGTTGGGCATGATCTTGGTGGCTTCTCTCGCCATGGGAATGAGGCTGTAGGCGCTGACGTCTAGGGCCAGGGCAAAGCCTTCTCGAGTGGTATCGACAAAGCCGCCTTCGAGGTCATCCGACTTCGCAAAGGCGATGGAGTGAACAAAAAAGTCGATATCACCGAAGTCCGATTTGATGGCGGCGAAGGCATCCACGATAGACTCGTCACTCTGCGCGTCCATGGGGCACTTGAAGGAGATGCCTTCGCGTTCCGAGATCTTATTGATCCGCCGTTCAACGGCTTTTCCGGGCAGGTAGGCGAGGCCCACTTCAGCCCCGTGTGCCTGAAGGCTTTTCATAATGTGGTAGGCAAACGAATACTCGTTGACCACACCGGTCACGATTCCCTTTTTTCCCTCAAACAAAGACATCCCTCCACCTATCGACGAGTGCCCCTCATTTCAAGGGATTTGTTCAGAGGTTTAGTCGGTCGACCAAGCTTGTGTGGGCAGTGTTCATTGAGCGCTCGGAAGGCAGGGGGTCGGGCGTCGGATCCGCCGTTGGCTTTGCGGACCTTAGATGGACTTAATCTGGGCGCACTGAAATCAGCGAGAATTTCAAAGTTGGTGAACACAGATTGAAGGGTGAAGGAGGCGGCCCGAATCATGAGGTGGCCCACGTCAAAAATTGTGTCCAGCGGGAGTTGGAAAAGCCCCGTATTTCAACGTTGCTCAGCCTTCTAGCGAAAGCGGGTTTAGTTAGGGGATATTGATTGATCTACCAGAGGGATTGTTCCCTATTGTGGGTTTCCGTCCATGACGCCCCCCTTCAATTGTCCTCGCTTCATACGCGCCTGCCTTCCGGCTCGCGCTGGCAAGCGCTTGGATTCTCGTCTCATTACGGGCAAGGTGGGGGTTGACAGCATTCTGATGGGCGAGGTCCGTTTGACTGCTCCGATTAGAGACCATTTCAATCGCCTCAGATCCGAGCCAACCCAGTTTTTGCTTCATGATACCTCTCGGCTTGGTGTCATCATTCCGTATCGAAACAGGAGGGAGCACCTGGATCGCTTTCTCCCTTATATTAAAAATTTCCTCAACGAAAAGGGAGTTGACTATCGAATCATCATTGTTGAGCAGACAGATAATCTATTGTTCAATCGAGCGGCTCTATTAAATTTAGGGGCAAAACACTGTGAAGGGGATTGTGACGCGCTTTGTTTTCACGATGTGGATCGTTTGCCTGTCGAAGTGGAATACTCAGTAGGAAACCAACCGTTGAGCTTGTTGACTCAATCAACAGATGAGGATACCGGTAAAAAGTCAGATTACTTGTCCCATTATTTCGGTGGGATTACGACTGTTAGAAGTGATCAGTTCCGGGAGGTAAATGGGTATAGTAACAAGTTTTGGGGCTGGGGAGGAGAAGACGACAATTTACTTTTTCGGTTTCTGTTTAGTGGTATTGAGCCTTGCAGGGTTCGGCGAGGGATATTTCTAGAAATGAGCCACAGGCCTCAGGTCGAACTGTCCGTCGACGGCTCAGCTCCGGATCGGCATGAGCGGAGAAAAATTAGAAAGTCATTAATGGCGAATCGCCGCTATCAGTCGGCGGTGCGACGGGGAGTCGTGGATCCGTGGGAGGATGGATTGCACGAGATGGAAACGGCGCCCGAATCGCTCCCCTCAGTGGAAGGTTGTGAGCGGCTGGGAGTTGATCTCAGGAGCCTCTTGATTAAGGAAGGTTGAGCTTACCAATCTCAGCTAATCCCGACGAGACCTCCCAAAGGTCGTCACCGAAGACACGGGAAGCTCGCTTCAGGCCAAATCGGATGGACCTTACTCCGTGACGCGAAGCTAAAATGCTAATGGCGATAGAAAAGAAGGTATCGATGTCGAGACCACTTCGCCAGTGATGCCCGTGCGAGTTCTCAAACTCTTCCAACTGGCCCAATTTTTTGAGGTGCTCGATATTCTCAAAATGAACGTTTTTCCTTAAAGTATCGCCATGGATCTTTCTCACAGGGCGTCCAAAATTCCGAGGAAGGACCAAGGTCTTTTCACCCTTCCCGGGCATCCATTTTCGATACTTTGGATCATCATGAAAACTCCAAAAAACCGCAGCAATAGGAGTGCTCCACGCCAAATGTTCGATGCCGATTTCTCGAGCCATTTCCTCGAGCATTTCAGGCGGCGACAGACTTCGGCTCGCTATCTCTCCCGCTACTTTAACTCGCTTCAGAAAAAGCGCGCTCTTGTCTCCGAATTTCAATTGATCGGAAGCCTGCCGAATTTCATCAATCAACTTCCTGATGCATTCGTGTTGTTTGCCCAAAAAAACCTGCCTCAATCTCAGAGCGACCAGTAATGCGGCGAGTCGCGACTCCACACTCGCGTGTGTCACCCGGGTGAATTGATCTGTAGTCGCAACCAGATCTGAAAAGTTTCCCGCATACGCAGCAGCAAGGGGCGCGACTTTCATCGCAGAACCGTCGGAAACGCCATCGGTGGCAAAGAAATAGGGATCCTCACTCTGAATTAGCTTTGATATCTGCCCCTTGTAATTGGAACTGACACCTCCCGCCTGAAGGCTCCTTCCTCTCAGTCGATAATTCGGAACACAGCGATAGCGGTCAACTACGTCTCTGTGGTCGAACCCCCCGGACTTTAGCAGAGAGCGTGCAACTATCATTGTCTGCACATAGTCATCCGCATCGCCAGCATCACCAAACTTCCAGGCAACCCATGCCGTTGCTGCAAGCGAAGCATGCACCCGCTGCAGAAAGTTGTAATTGCCTATCATAGAATTATTTACTGTTAGAAATTCGCTTTTTCAACCCCGCCGCTTTGACGCTTCGCTCCGGCCTTGCAGGCAGGCTAACTCTCTCCGGTTGGTGGTCACCGCGCAT
>PKCI01000222.1 GCA_002862135.1 Verrucomicrobiota bacterium
ACCGGAAAATCCGGAAGAGGAAGGAGCCACGACGGAATCATGATCATTTCCATCATCAGCGCTACCTTCATTATCTCCGGCCTCTTCTTCTTCGCCGGTGCCGCTATCGGGATCCTGCGCTTCCCTGACTTCTACACTCGCACCCACGCCGCGGGTAAAGGTGACACCCTTTCCAGTCTGCTGGTGATTACCGGATTCGCCATCTATCAGCTGAAAGGGTTTGAAAATTTTGCTGCCGACTGGCCAATCCTTCTGATCATCTTCAAATTGCTCAGCGTAAGCCTCTTTATTATTTTCACGAGTCCCACCAGCACTCACGCCCTGATGGATGCCGGCTGGGAGGAACATAACGAACCCAAGATCATGGAAGGTCGTCCCAATCACCTGGGTGAGGATTCCGACCAGTTTTAAAGTGCTGCCATGATCTTTACCTTCGATTTCATCATCCTGATCTTCATGGTCGTCGCCGCAATCATAGCTTTGAACGTCAAAGATCTTCTCAGCGCCTCCATGATTTTTGGTATCTATGGATTCCTTATCTGCCTGCTTTGGGCGGAAATGGGTGCCGTCGATGTGGCCTTCACTGAAGCCGCGGTCGGGGCCGGGGTCAGCGCGGTGCTTTTTATTGCGACTGTTTTCAACACCAACCGCAAATCGTCTGACTGATGCTCTCGAAGGTCTTCGCTACCATCGCCGTCGTCATCACCGGCGGCCTGCTTCTCTACGGTGTCTACGACTTTCCGTCTTTCGGTGATCCGAATTCTCCGCCCAACGCGGGTGTCGAAGGCGGTGCCGACAGTGTTTCTCAATACTTCATCACCCAGACCTACAACGACTCCAAGGTTCCCAACATCGTCACTGCCGTCCTCGCTGACTACCGCGGTTACGACACCATGTTCGAAACCGTCGTCGTCTTTGCCGCTGGCATCGCCATTTTCTGCATCATGCGTTCACTTGGCAACGCCAACGATCCTGCGAGGGAAAAGGATGAGATACACTCCTTTACCCACGGTGACCACAACCGCATCATCATCGGGACGACATGTCGCATCGTCGTCCCGATCGTTCAGATCTTTGCCCTCTACGTTATCGCCCACGGCCACTACAGCCCGGGCGGAGGTTTCCAGGGCGGTGTTCTCCTCGGGGCAAGCTTTATCCTGCTTGCCCTGTCCAGCGACCTCAACGCTGCCTTGAAGCGACTCAGCGAAAAGAATTACTTCGCTCTCGCGGCTATCGGCGTGTTGATCTACGCCGGCTTCGGCCTGGTGGCCCAGTTTCTCGGAGCCAACTTTCTTGAATACGGAGTGCTGCAACCCATTCTTTTCACCGACGGACCGGAGATGGCCCGCTCCCACTCCATGCTCGGGGTCGAGATCGGCGTCGCCTTCACGGTCATGGCGATTATGTTTTCCATCTACGCGAATCTCTCGACTCGCGGAACCCTTAAAAACGGCCTCTAAAGGCAGCCCACTGCGATGGAACAATTGGTCGAACAAATCCTCGAGCCCCACTTCAATTTCTGGATCTATGTGATTCTGATGATGATCGGATTGTGGGCTGTGATCGCGAAAAACAACCTCATCAAGAAGTTGATCGGGCTTTCCATCTTCCAGACTGCGATCATCTTATTCTACGTCTCACTCGGGGTAAAAGAGGACGCCAACATTCCGATCAAGAAGCCCACTCCGATCGAATACAGCGAGAGAGCCTACGACAGTGAGGCTGATACTAGGAGCGCCTACGCTGCTGCGGAAAAGACGCCGGCAGATGAAAATGCTGACAGCAAGGCAGGTGACTCCCAAAAGAAGAAGGCCTACGAGAAAATAAATCCTGACAAGATCGCCAACCCGCTGCCCCACGTTCTCATGCTGACTGCGATTGTTGTGGGAGTTGCCACACTTGGTGTCGCACTTGCGATCGCCCAGATGATTTTCAAGGAATTCGGTACGCTCGAAGAAGACGAAGTGCTCAAGGTAATTAAGGGAGGTGAACAGGATGACTGATCAGTTTCCTGCCATCATTGTGCTGGCGCCAATGTTCGGATCCCTCATTATCGCGCTGGTCGGAAACCGCGATCACCGCTTCTGCCTTCCCATCGTAGTCACTTCGCTGCTGATTTCCTTTGGCGCCGCTCTGGGAGTCACCAGAGAGGTTTTCATTTCTGGCCCGGTTGATTATTTCATGGGCGGCTGGAAAGAGCCGCTCGGCATCGGCATTCACCTTCGCATTGATGCCTTCAACTCTCTTGTCCTGCTGGTGATCGGAGTGGTCTCACTGCTTGTCTCATCGTTCTCAATGCGCCGAACGGGACCCAAGAACGAGGAAAAAACGCCACAGTTCTTCATCCTTTATCTCCTGCTTTGCACCGGCCTGTTCGGCATCACAGTCACTGGCGACGCCTTCAACCTTTTCGTCCTCATCGAGGTCTCTTCGCTGGCCAGCTACGGCCTTGTCGCCATGGGCAGCAACCGCCGCGGCACTCACGCGGCGTTCAATTATGTCATCATGGGAACGGTGGGCGCCTCCTTTTACCTCATCGGGGTCGGCTACCTTTACATGAAGACCGGTTCGCTCAACATGATGGACATCCGAACCATCCTCGCAAGCAACCAGGCGATCGCAGAGTCGAATGCAATCACGATCTCTTTCTTTTTTATACTCGTCGGCATCTGGATCAAGATGGCTTTCTTCCCGCTGGCCGGCTGGCTTCCGAATGCCTACAGTTACTGCCCGTCGACGAGCTCCTGCCTGCTCGCCCCGCTCATGACCAAGGTGTCGGTCTACGTCATGATCCGGGTCATGATGAGCATCTTCGGATTTGAGTGGGTCTTCAGCAATCCATTCTGGACTGACCTCGTTGTCTGGCTCTCCGTAATCGCTATTCTTGCTGGTTCCATTTTTGCCCTCGCCCAAAGCGAAATTAAGAAGATGCTCTGCTATCTCATCATTGCCGAGGTCGGTTACATGGTGGGCGGCGCCTGGCTTGCCGACAGCGGCCGCTGGGGTCTCACCGGCTCTATTTACCACATCATCGCCGATGCCATGATGACGCTCTGCCTCTTCATCGCAGCCGGCACGTTCGCACGCAA
>PKCI01000154.1 GCA_002862135.1 Verrucomicrobiota bacterium
ACGGAAACGTCGACATTTCATCTTCAGACCCTTAGGTTAAGGTGGCTCGACACATTGGACCATCAATTAACCATGAAAAAAGCACTCCTCTTTGCGGGGGTTCTCTTTGGAATAACCGCATTCAATTCAAACGCCCGGGCCGATCTTGCTGTCGGCGGTGGCGCGCAGGACCTCTCCAGGATGGGAAGTGATGGCATGACCTGTAAGCTTCCGGATTTAAAAGACAAGCAGGCTGTGGTGGTTGCCTGGCATCCCGTGGCCTTTACCGAGGGTTGAACCGCCGGATGCAAGTCATTCCGTGAGAGTGGTGAAGAAATTCGGAAGTTCGACGTGGCTTATTTCACTGCCAGCTGTGACGACGTGGAAACCAACACGAAATTTGCAGAGTCTCTGGAACTCGATTACCCGACGCTAGGACCTCCCCCGCTCCAGACTCGGAGGGCCCCTCGGCCCGCTCGATGCGGGAGATCAATCACGCCTCGCCCCCCAAAGTTTGCTTTCGGCGGGTTGATTTATACTCGTTTGCCGGGGGTTGTTCTTCGCTTATGACTTCACATCCCACGTCCAGTCCCGGCCTCGGCAATCGCTTGCAATCTTCATTGCGGGTCCCGCCGGTTGGTTCGCGTCCGCTCCGGCGGCGACTTCGGGCATGGCGTCACTGGCATCGGAACCGACGGCACCTCGAGCGTGCCCGTCAGGACGGCAGCGAGGTCGTCCTCATTCACCAAATGGGGAAAGTCGGATCGAGTAGTGTCAAAGAAACGCTGCAACATGTTACGGGCATCACACCTATCCAAACGCATTGGTGTAATGCAGATAATCTCGCGCACCCGGCTGGAATTATTAATGAGAAGCGTCGAGTTTCGAACCGCTACGGTGACCGAGATCACTTTGGGCTGATGGTCCATGATCGAATCATTCGAACCCGGGCCGCGTCAAAAGTGATCACCATGTTCCGCGACCCGGTTGCCCGTAATGTCTCGAGTTATTTCCAACACTTGGACGAGATCTGGGGCGTCCGCCAAGCACATCGCCGGATTTCGATCAACGAGCTCCAGCGGGGCTTTCATGAGACCTTCGAACATGACGAACCCATCAATTGGTTCAATACGGAGATCCGCGACGTCTTTGGAATCGACCTTTTCGACCACCGCTTTGACCACCGCACGCGATGGTCGCAGATCGATACCCGCCATTGGTCAGTCCTCGTGATGCGGTCAGACCTCACGGACGCCGGCAAACAGCAGGCAGTCTCCAGCCTGCTCGGACACCAGATCCCAGCGCTACAGCGATCGAATGTCGGTGAAAATAAGCTGTATGCCGAGGCGTATCGGGAATTTAAGTCCCAGATCTGCTTGTCCCCTGATTACCTCGACCGTCTCTATGACACCCCGGTGGTTCGTCATTTTTTCAGCAGCGAAGAGATCCGATCGCTTCGGTCGCGCTGGATGCGAGGATGATGGGCCCTCGCTCTGAGCCTTGAGGAACTGCAAAATAACTCAGATCGTCGTTTTTGGACCGACGATTGTGGTCCTTGGAGTTAAGGTAGAGGAGTTCCCCGCGAATTTTTAAGGAGAGACAGGATAAAATTGAGCCACGTGATTGCAGTTGCTGCGGCCCTGTTTGTGCTCGCAACGGCATCTTTCCAGGCCCAGCAAACGGTCAAACGGACCGTGAATGTGAGCGGGACCACCCATTGCTATGTGGTCTACATCCCAACTAACTTTCATGCTGCTGAAAACATGCCAGTGATGATGTTCTTTCATGGAGGTGGGGGCAAGGCAAACACTGCATTGCAATTCGAATGTGACTTCGGCTCGCTAGCGGACTCGGAGCGGTTCCTGGCGGTCTATCCGCAAGCAATCAACAGCACTTCCGGCTCCAATAGCTGGGACTGTCTTGGCGACTATTACGGCGGCATCGATGAAATGGGCTGTACGACGGCCATGATCGACGCCTTGGTTTCGGGTTTAACGCCGACGATCAACGAATCCAGAGCGATCCAGAGCGTGAAGTGGCGGAAGTCTACGGCACCCTCAAGGGGAAGAATGCATCCTGGGTGAAGCTCTTCATCGGCAAGGACGGCAAAACTCTTTCTATCGATAACAAGGTCAGTGCCAGATCCCGCGGCGCTGATGTTGGCGCCGAGTTTAAAGAACTGGGCGTTGACGAGAGGTGATGATAGTCTACCACATGGCGGGCCATGAGTCCGAGTAAGTAGAGCATTCCGCCTCGAATTTGGAGTTGAAGCTCCTCCTGCATTCACATCTTTTAAAGAATAGGTGCGTGAAGGCTATCTGATCATCATCTTGATCATCCCGTCGAAAGCGCGGTCACTGAGCCAGCGACGCATGAAAAGAAGTTGCTTAGCCCAATTGCCGGCGGCATAGCGGGTTTTTGGATTGCTGGACTCGGTGGCCTTCACCATCAGGTTGGTTATGACGCCGGGAGGTGAACCGCTACCGTTGTCCATTTCGCGCTCAAGGGTGTTGGCCATCTTCTGAGCGATTGAAGCGTAGGGTCCTCTGCCGGAGCGTTCCAGCATGGGGCCGCCCATGGCCTCTCCGAACTCCGTGATGATTGCACCGGGTTCGATGATGATCACATCGATGCCAAATGGTGCGACTTCGAGGCGCAGACAGTCCGACCAGCCTTCCAGTGCATGCTTGGTCGCGTGATACCAAGAGCCGAGTGGCGTGTAGATTTTTCCCCCGACGGAAGAGGTGTTGATGATGCGACCGAAGTTCTGTTTGCGCATGTGAGGGAGGACCAGTTGAGTGAGGCGGGCGAGACCGAAGAGGTTCACCTCAAACTGGTAGCGAGCGTCCTCGAGGGACGTGTCTTCCATGGCGCCGTAGAGGCCGTAGCCGGCGTTGTTGATCAGAACATCCACGCCTTGGTGCGATTCCTTGATCGTCTCGAGGGTGTTCAGAATATCCTCTTCTTTGGTGATGTCGAGCTGGATCGGGATAACGCCTTCGGCCTTAAGGGCCTCCATTTTTTCGACTCGACGGGCGGCGGCGTAAACCGTGTGGCCGCGATTGGCGAGAGTGCGTGCCGAGTCAAAGCC
>PKCI01000161.1 GCA_002862135.1 Verrucomicrobiota bacterium
TAAATCATCTCAATCTTTGCCTTCGTGTCCGCGGCTTCTTCCAATTGCCCACCGAGCACGGCATTCGGATTGGCAATCGCCAAACTCAAGGGACTGTTGAGCAGGTAGAGTGCCTGTGGCACCGAGGCATTGGAGGAGGCGTTCTCGATGGTATCGCGATCCGACTGACCGAAGTCCCGCAGGAAATGTCCGCGCCGGGCCGGAGAGTCGAGTTCCACGGCACGCGCCAGCCCTTTCGCGGCCTCGTTGAAGTGCTTTAAGTTCTCCTGCTCCTTCTCCCTCCATCGAGCCCGTTCCTCATCTTTCAATTCCGCCGGAATCGCTCTCGGCTCACCCTTCACAAATGAACTCGGCGCTTCCTCTAATTCGTTGGCAGACATGCCCATCATCATCGCGGTATCCGTCATCTTTTCGCCCTCGAGGTCAACCAGCACAATCGCCTGGCTTTTCCGTTCGAACTCACGAGTCCTCACCTTCAACTCGTCGGTCAGTTCTCTTCCCTTGGCGTTGTCCCCCGCGTCGTAAGCTTCGGTGATTCGCTTTTCGTAACTCGCCTGCTGCGCATACAGTTCACCCCGCATCTCGCCGACCTTTTTCATACGCGGAAGCACCTCATCAAGTGGGTAGCCATTGAGACTGTGATAGGTCGCTCGTTTCTCGGCCATGCGTTTCACCAGCTTCTCTCGCGTCGGGGCATGGCGATCCACCTCAGGAATAACCAAGGTCGCGATGGAATCCCAGATCTGCTCCGCACTCATCCGCTGCATCAACGGCCCCGCGAAGTGGTAAGGCATCCCGGGGTAATGTTCTTCGCGATGCATCTCGCGGCGAAACAGCTCGGTGTGGAAAAGCACATTCTGAAACGCCCTGACGTCATAATCCAGCTTACCCATCAGTGCCTCAAGGTAGGCCAGTAACTCCGGTTGATTGATAGTGGTGTGGTCGGTCAGATCATCCACCGGCTCAAAGATGCCGTGACCAAACGTTCGTTTCCAAAGACGATTGACGATCACCCGGGTGAAGCGAGGATTCTCCGAAGAGGAAAGCCAATCCGCATAAGCCTTCTTACGGACGGAAGGGTCATCGGACTCAGGCACTTCCGCACCAAACATGGTTCCGGCCGTCACCGGGTCATGCGGCTTCGCGTCGTCATACTGGTAGTCGTGTGGTAGCTCCAGGTCGGTGTCTCTGAGGTGCCGAACCTCCAGATAGGTGGTCTGGTTGTAGAGTCGACCAATCGAACCGTAGACCGGTTCATTCTTCGCCTCTGCTTTGCGCAGCGCATCGATCCCCCGCTGCGCGATCTTGCGCGCCTCGGCTTCGGTGAGTTCGTGACCTTCCAGGAACTTCTCCGTCGACGGCTTGGCGAGGAACTGGTTCAGTTTGTCGTTATCGTTCAGGAACGGAAAGTCGTCGATCCCGACGGCGTTGTGGTAGGCGTCCCTCTCTTCCGCCTTCAGGGCCCCGTGAATGCTGGAGCGGTGCGGATTGCCGCCGCGGTGATCAAACCCGTAGGTGAACGCCGCCATCTTGTAGTAGTCCATCTGCGTCCACTTATCGAAAGGATGGTCGTGACACTGGGCGCATTCAAGCCGCGTACCAAGAAAGATGCGAACGGTGTTCGACATGTTGTCGAGTGGCATACCGGTGTCCCGGATGTAATACCCGGCGGCCGGGTTATCGAACACAAGCCCGTGCCCGGTGACGAGATTTCGGACCATGTCATTGTAAGGGACATTGGCCGCAATCTGGTCCCTGACCCAGACCCGGTATTCAAGCGCCCAGTGCACATTCCCCTCGAGGCGCAGCAAATCGGCCCAGAACTGAAAGTGATGCGCCGAGTAGGCCACATCGTCCGCCAGCAATTGCCGGATGAGTCGGGAATCGTTGTCGGGATCCGTTGCGTCAAGAAACCGGTCCGCTTCTTCGATGGTGGGAACGCGGCCAATAATCGCCAGATAGGTTCGGCGAAGAAACTGATCATCTGAAATCTTCGGATAGGGCTCCAACTCCTCCGATTTCAAATGCTCGAGGACGAATTCATCGATCTCCTTCGCCGCAGGTCGCGGATCAAATTCGGCAGCCAAGGCATTCGATAACAACAAGGCAATGCAGAGTGAGATAATCGATCGCGGGGCGGCTATTTTTATCTTCGATACCATCGGTTAATTAATAAGTTTCTTCCGTCAAAAAATTAGCCACCTTTTCAGATTTTTTTGGGCGTATTCAAATCTTCACCGCTCGCGAATCACGAGTCGAAAGCCGACGAATTCACCTACTGAACATTACGTGTTTCCGGAAATGGTTTCGCATTAACTCGATTGGCAAAGCGCCCCCACTCAGCAGACAGGGCCGTGACAATTTCCGGGTGCTCTGCGGCGACGTCGTTCGTTTCGCTACGATCATTGGTGAGATCGTAAAGCTCCCAGAGAATCGGCTCACTGCGATCGTTGTCGGTGACGAGCTTCCACGGCCCCTCGCGAACCGCCGCATGCGTTTCGTGCTGCCAGAAGATCGGGCGGTCCTCCATCTCTAGATCAGGCTGGCGCAAGTATGGCAACATGCTAATGCCTTCCAAGGGGAGTCGCTCCTTGCCCGCGAAGTTCTCGGGATACCCTGCCCCGGCGACGTCCAGCAAGGTCGGCATGATATCGACGAAGTGGAAGTAGGGCCGAGTGGAAACCTCCCCCCTGGCTTCGAATCCCTTTGGCCAGTGCACGATCAACGGCGAAGCGATGCCACCCTCGTGGGCGAACTTCTTGAACTTGCGAAAGGGAGAGTTCGAGTAGGAAGCCCACCCCTGGCCCTGGGAGGTCGCCCAGCCGCTGAATTTCTTCCACTGCTCGTAGTTGGATTTCATGTAACCCACCCCGCCAAGCTTGTCTTTGCGCGACCAGCCTCCCTCCTCCTGTGCGCCTCTTCGGGTGAATTCCCCGTCGCGCCATTCGCCCTCGGCATAGTCGTATTTACCACCCGCGAAGTGGGTCCCAAAGACGCCCATCTCTCCCGAGCAGCCATTGTCGGAGACAAAGAGGATCAGGGTGTTCTC
>PKCI01000164.1 GCA_002862135.1 Verrucomicrobiota bacterium
GCAAAGAAGCGCACAATGTAGGCAAAACCGATTGCAAACAGCGTCCCGCTTACCAGGGGCATCCAACCGACCTCCCATCGGTCCATCGTTCCAAAGACCACAAGGACACCGACGGCAATCACGGCGCCAGGAGTCGCATACCCAAGGCCGGCAACACGATTCAAGAACCGACGGCTGCGATTTTCCCGCAAACGGACAGAATAGGCGAACAAAGCCGCCATCAGCGGCATCACCAAGGCAGTAATAGCGGCCAGTCCGGTTCCACGCGCGATCGCTTGTCCTGCCACAAACGAGGCTCCGGCCTCAGAGGCTAGATTGAGCCACGCCCATCTTAAAAGTTGCCCCACCGGGTAGATAAAACCGATCAGGAGAGGCAGCAGGCAAACCAGCATAGCACACAAGCCCCGCCATCCTGACAAGCATACCCGAGACAGTGGAATCTGGCTGGCCTCCGCCTCAACAAATCTGGCACGACCTCGAAGCAACTGCTCCGCAGCCAGCAAAAATCCGACCGTCACCATGACGATGCTGGCCAGTCGCAAAGCCGCAACCTTGTCGCCCATTCCAAACCAGGTTCGAAAGACTCCCTCGGTCAGAGTCGGCACCCCGAAAAAGTGCACCGCACCATAGTCGTTAATGACTTCCATGATTACCAATGCGACACCGGCAACCATCCCGGGCCTAGCCATCGGTAGAGCCACCCGAAAGAACACCTGTCGCGGGGAATCCCCGAGACAGCGTGCCACCTCAACCAACGCACGCCCCTGCTGAGCAAAGGCGGACCGGCAAGCTAGGTAGATGTAGGGATACAGCACCGCTGCCATCATTACGATGAGTATCCCATATCGAATCACGAGTTCGAACGAAAGAAAGGCATCGATTCCCCAATTGGTTCTCACCCACACGAGGAAAGGAATCGCCGCCTGCGGCCCCTCGTAAAAGACAAATGCGGCCACATAGGTGGGAATCGCAAGAGGCAGGACGAGCCCCCAATTCAAAAACTTACGGCCCGGGAAATCAAAGCAGGTCACTAACCAAGCTGACGGCACAGCCATAAGGGAGGCAATCAAGGTTACCCCGGCAACGAGGATGAGGGTGTTTGTCAGGTAGCCTCCGAGAACCGTCTTCACGAGATGGTCCCAGGACTCACTTTTCTGCCCGACCTGAAAAAGAACGGCGCCAATCGGAAGACAGATTAATGCTGCCAGTAGAAGCGCAAAAGCGCCCCACCGATCGGGAAGCTTCAAACGGAATCTCCGTTTTGGAGTCGAGACCGAAGCCCGCTTAAACAATTCTGATTCGGCGACAACTGAAGAGACTCCGTCCATTAATCAAACGTGTTCCGGCTTACTCCCAGCCGGCTTCGTTGAACACTTTCAGGGCTTCGGCATTCAGGTCACCAAGCACTGAGAAATTGACATTGTCGGCCTTGAACTCCCCCCATCGCTGCTGGCGTTCGGAAAGAGGAACCCCATCGACAACAGGATACTCAAAGGTGTTCTTGCTATATTGGGCCTGCACCTCTTCGGAGAGGAGGAAATCAATGAACTGGTTGGCGAGGACCGCCTTCTTGCTGGCCTTCACAACGCCAAGGCCACTGATATTGACGTGAGTTCCGCGGCCGTCTTGGTTCGGGAAAAAGATCTTCACCGCTGCTGCTGCATCGCGATCCTTCTGCTCTTCGGCAGTCTCGAGAATGCCTATGTAGTAGGTGTTCACGATAGCCACATCAGCGAGTCCGGCAGCAACCGCTCGGACCTGGTCACGGTCACTCCCCTGGGGCGGTCGGGCCATATTCTTGCGAACACCCGCGGCCCACTCGAGCGCCTTTTCGCGGCCATCCGCTTCAATGACGGTAGTTAGCAGCGCTTGGTTGTAGCTGTTGGTAGAAGAACGAACCACGACCCGTCCACGCCATCTTTCATCAGCGAGCGCTTCATAGGTGGAAAGCTCGGACGGCTCAACACGGTCCTTGGAGTGAACAATCACGCGAGCGCGGCGAGTCATTGCCACCCAATGGGACTCCTTCTCACGAAGTGGAGGATGCACTTTCTCGAGCGCGGTCTTGGAGGTCATCGGCCGCAAAAGTCCCGCCTCGTGAGCGCGGTGAAGCGTTCCCCCATCGGTAGTCATAAAAATATCTGCAGGAGTATTCTCTCCCTCTTCCTTGAGACGCACGATCAGTTCGTCAGCAGCGGCCTTGACCACATTGATCTTGATACCGGTTGTTTCGAAAAACTTCGCATGAACTGTTTCATCGAAGGCATAGTGCCGCTGCGTGTAAAGCGTCAGCTCATTGTCTTGAGCCTGAGCAGGCTGGAACATCGAACCAAAAACAATGGCACAGAATGGAGTTAGAAAACGGATAGGTTTCATTGTATTTTAAAGGCCTTATTGCGACTGAATCTCGTTACCAATCCGAACGTGCCCGTTTTCGAGAGATATTCAATCAAGAAGATTGCGCAATTTTGGTCAACAGGTCCGCCAAACTTCTTGCTTGATCTCGTTGCAGCCATGGGAAAAACAGATAGTTTCCGGTTCGCACTCCGCCCCTACGCTGCCGGCGCCTGCACCCATGAGCGTTCCGCCTTCACCTTCCAAAGACTTTATCCGTGACATCATCGACGAGGATCTTGCGTCCGGAAAACACGATGGCACCGTCACCCGCTTCCCCCCGGAGCCGAACGGCTACCTGCACCTTGGCCACGCCAAGTCTATCTGCCTCAATTTTGGAATCGCCGAGGAATATGGCAGTCGCTGCCACCTGCGATTCGACGACACCAACCCGGTGAAGGAAGACGTCGAATACGTTGATTCTATCAAGGAAGACATTGAATGGCTCGGTTTTGACTGGGGCGATCATATCTACTTCGCCTCTGACTATTTTGAGAAACTTCACGAATGGGCCGTCTACCTAATCAAGGAGGGTAAAGCCTATGTCGACGATCAAAACGCCGATGAAATTCGCAAGGGTCGCGGCAATCTTCAGGAGCCGGGAACCAACAGCCCTTTCCGCGACCGCTCTGCTGAGGAAAGCCTCGCACTTTTC
>PKCI01000127.1 GCA_002862135.1 Verrucomicrobiota bacterium
CGTCTATGCTTTCTACCGACCCGAATTCAATTTCGGGAAGCTGGTGAAGATGAACCCTGATCTGCGTCCAACATTGACGGATCTTCTGATCGGAGATATCTTTGTCGATAAGTTCGACGAGCTATTTGATGCGGTGAGAGAAATCTGTGATTTGCCCGAAGAACTCGATTACGGTCATCAGGTCAAGTTCAATGAGGCTGTCGGCGCGTTGGGATAAGACGTTTCAAGTTTTCGTTTGGCAGAAGGACGATCCCTTGCGGATATGCTATCGATGCGTTGAATGAGAGAGGTCTCATCAATGCAGCGGGTATTAAAGTTTCTAATTGGTTTGTGGCTGGCATTGACCACCGCGATCATCGCGCCGGCGCAGGTCAGCAGTCGTCCGCTCAAGATCATATTTGTTGCCGGTGGATCCGCGCACAGTGACTACGACGTCAATTTGTCGATCCGCAACGGGATTAGTGAGCGTTTGTTGAGGCCGGTAGAATGGAAGGTGGAAAACGCATCATCGGGGAATGACTCCGGTATGAAGGAAGTCTTTCCCAACGCCGGTTGGGCGGACGGTTTCGATCTGGCAATTCATTTTCACGATTTCGCCGAGGTCACAGACGGCAATTATCTCGAGAGGGTTTTGTATCCGCACACTCGTGGGAAGCCGGCTGTGCTGTTGGGGCGGTCAACCGGTTCTTTCGGAGAGATCGGCAGTGAGTGGGCGAAGCTGGCTGGAAGTTCCGTGGATTCGAAATTAGAGGTCTGGACAAACGAGTTTGGAAGTGGCACCCGCGTTTATTGCAATACGGTGGCATTTGGATCAGCTACTGAGAACTGGGCAGCTTACCTGGATATGGTGACCAGGGGGGTGGTCTGGGCACTTGGAGAAGAAGGCGAAGGGCTTTTCAAGGTTGGCCAGAAGCGTGAGACCCCTGAGATCACTGATGAGGTCCTTCCTCAAATTACCATTGCTGAACTAGGGACCAACTTGTTGAAGGGAGCTGAACTTTCTGCGTTCTCCCTTCCATCATTGCCCCAGGATGGCATGGAAAAGGTGATTGACGGGGATGCTGCGACATCGTGGAAACTGGCTGGGACCGGTCCAGGAAGCCTCGTCCTGAAAATGGCAGAGTCTCAATCACCAAAAGTCATCGCGGTTTTCTGGGAGGATCAGGCTGAGAGCTACCAATTGGAGGTTGATGCGGACCGGTGGACTCATCTTGAGGCGCTTTTCGAAACCGAAGGTGGGAAGGTGCGATTCTATCCTGTCCATTCGGGAAACATCAGCGGTTTGAGATTCTCATTTTCAGGGAAATCAGACTGGCCGGGCCTGGTTGAAGTGGTCGGCTACACGGATCTGAATGAAATTCCGGATGAGGTCATATCGACAGAAACAAGGGAAAAGCTCAAGGAGAAGGCCCGGGTCAGCACGGAGAACAATCTCGCAAAAGTGCCCAAAGCCTGGGAACTTGCCAGAGTCGATGAGAGCGGGGGCTTGAAGGTTCAGCAGATGATTCCCCGGGCTGAAGGAGGGGTTTGGTTGTTTGTGAGGGACTCACACGGCGATGGCGCCGGAAGTGTCTACCTCGTGAATCGTGACGCTGCAGTAACGGAATACCTGCATTCGGTTAGCCCAAATGCAGGTATTAGCTGGGACGGCGAGTGGCTCTATGTCGGCGGAATCGAGGTTCGGCGAAGAGACGAAACGGCCTATCCGGTGATTGTAACGAGTGCCTACCGTGACACGAATCATGATGGGGTTGCTGATGAGCGTCTCGAACTAGCTGAGGTGGATCTGCGAACGGCAGGAGTTGACGGTGCATTTGGAAGCCAGTGCATGGTTGCTGATATGGCGATGGGTCCCGGCGGTGAGTTCTATGCGATACTGTCTCTTGAAAATGAAGATGACCGTCTCGTTCAGTTTCATCGGAGGCGTGAGGCGGCATTATCTTTGTTTCGTTCCAATGACCGCATGACATGGCTCTCAGTCAGCAGCGGAGGCGATGTACTGGTTCGTCTTCGGTCGAGAGAAATGGGGGCAAGTCGAATTTATCGATCATTTTTAATTCCTGATCTACACCTTGAAAATGTCGCCCCTATTTCAATCGCAGATCAAGCGTTTGCGAGGCTTCCCAAAGTTAGAACCGAGGTGGATTTGCCTCGATCTGGGGAGAAGCATCGCGCCAGGATTCAGGGGGGCGGGTTATGCGAAAAAGGAGTAGAAGTTGCCTCGAAAGCACGGTTCTCGTCGGTTGTCATTGATGGCGAGAGTAGATGCTGGCTTCTCGGTGAAGAAAATGAATCAACAGCCATTTATCTCGCCAGGCCCGGGAGCGGGGGCGAAGCATTCATTTCGTGGGATACGATGAACGATCGTGAGGTTGTTGAAGCATTTTCTCATGCCAACCCTATCGTCAGGTTTGAAGCCCCGTTTGAGCTTTCGAGGCGAAAGCAAACTTTTCGTAATTCAATTCTCTCAAAATACACTGAAGCACAGGGGGACAAGAGTCTCGAAGTTGCCTGGCTGAGGCTCTCTTCTTTCGAAGGTGACAGGAAAGATGCCTCGTCGGTAGCAGTTGCGGCGACAACATCGAAGTTCCCAGAGGTTCGGGCTTTGGCATTCCATTTCCTGGGCGATGAAGCTTTCCAAGGGCTGCGCGAGACAATCGGATTGATCCAAAGCGAGACTTCAGCGCGGGTCTCGGCTGCCATTCTTGGTGCGGCTGCTCGTCAGAATCTGAAGGTCGACGGGCTTGATGAACTTGCCGCTAACTTCGCCCGGAAATCGAAGCCGGAACTGGTGGTGGCCGCTCGTTCGTTCCTGATCAATCGGGGGCAGTTTTTCGATCTGAACTGGGGGGCTTCGGGAGAGATAAACGATGCAGCCGACCCCATCACCGGTGAAATCGACTTGGGAATTGAAAACCCTGATGATATCGTCGGACTGCTCGAACGAGCCCGTGGGACGCGATCGGTCAAAGTGCGGAATAGGGTTATCTCTATGCTCGCCAATAAGTATCAGCGGCAGAATCTTG
>PKCI01000105.1 GCA_002862135.1 Verrucomicrobiota bacterium
CTTGAGCAAAGCAGACCCGGGGGAGAATTCTTCTTTTGATCCACCGCTGACTTCTGCGAGTGCCGCGACAACGGCGAGTAGATCCCGTCTCTCGAGGTCATTGCGATCGAGCAGCGCCGAGAGCTGATCCCGATATTGGGTCAATCTTTCGTCGGCAATCCATTTGATGCCGACATAGCGAACGTCAGAATCGGGATCTTCAAGGAGCTTCGGGATAATACCGGCTTCTCCGGCCGGGTCGAGGCGCTTTAAAGCGATGGCGTAGTGGGCCCTCGCGACCGCGTCGTTGTCGGTTTTCCAATCGTGTCCTCTCAGGATCTCCGGATGGAGTCGCAGGGTCTCGATGGTGGCGGTTCGCGCGTAGGGATCAGGATCGCCGAGTTGAGATAGTGAAAATTCCGGGGCTGCGGCCTCGATCAGTTTTCTTGGGCGGGGTGTCAATTCGACGGGGTTTTTGAATGTCACTTTCCAGATCCGACCCTGGCCGTGTACAGGATAGGAGAGGTCGACCCAGTCAGTGATATAGAGCGCCTTTCCGTCAGGAGAGTATGAGAAGTGAACCGGCCGGAAGTTGTCGGGGCCGCTGATGAAAGGAGTTCGCCCGGCTTTGAAGGAAGCTCCATTGGGTGTGAGCGGGTGAATATCGACGCGATTGTCAGTCCAGGAAGCCGTGAGAAGTTTTCGGTGCCCGAATGGGATGATACCGCAAGCAGCTTCGCCAAGTGATCCGATCATTCCGATGGTGCCGGGAATGCGACCGTACCAGTCGACGAGAGGGTGGCGCCCGGAACGGCCGTAGCGGTATTCGTAACCGAAATCAGCACCGGGAATAACGTGGAGAAGCCGATTGGGTGGTGTGCTGTTAGGATCGTTGTCGGTCGAGTAGAGGTTTCCCTCCAGGTCGTAACACATACCGAAAGCGTTCCAGTGTCCTGTGGATAGACGTCGGAGTTGAGTTCCGTCGGTTTTGCAAAGGTAAGTGGAGCCGCCTTCGCCGCCGCCTGAGAGTTCGCCGCCGTCGCTCCCGACAAACGTGTAATCAGCTCCCAGGTTTTCCCCAAATCCAAAAGAGATGAAATCTGGATTGGCCGGATCAATGGCAAGGCCACCAACGCCATTGTGGGGATAGTCGCCATCGGTCTGGCACTCGACAATGATCTCAGGATCTCCTGTGAATTTTTCTAGTCCGTCGGCATCCGGGAAGCGCCCAATGAACCAGCGCGTTGCTACATACAGGTGACCGTCGGGACCGAACAGGAGATCAGTGGTGAAGGTGAGGCCTTCATGAAAAACAGAGCGCTTGTCGGCAATCCCGTCGCCGTCGGTATCTTCGAAGATAACGATGCGGTCCTTTTCGGGACCCTCATAATCCCTGGTTCGCTTGTGGGTGTGGTTCTCCTGCACAAAGACGCGGCCATCCGGTGCAACAGCGACACCGACCGGAGTGACGATATCCGGGGTGCCGGCAAATAGGGTGATCGTCTCAATCGCGGCGTGGTGGGGCTCCAGATCAGGAGTCTCATTGGCAAAGATCGGGCAAGCAGTAATGATGGGAAAAGCCACGGCCTTGAATAAGTGGCTCAATCGGGTCGACATCATATGCCGGCATCATTCCCGATTTGTCGCTACGTAGCAATGGCACGATGTTGCCAGACTCTTGAAATGGAAGACTATCGGGAATTTCGCATGAAAGCAGGGCTCACGATTTCAGTGAAATCATTCTCTTCCCTGACGATTAACAGGGCTTCCAGTTCCTCATGCCCAGTTATGGCTTTGCTCTGTTCCAAAGGAAGAATCATGAGAGCAGTCGCCCAGGCATCGGCAGTCATGCAGTCTCCTGCCATCACGCTGGCTGAAACAAGGTCGTGCTCAATGGGGTAACCTGTGCGCGGGTCGATTTCGTGAGAGTAGCGTTTGCCCTCGAACTCGAGGTAGTTGCGGTAGTCACCCGACGTCGCGAGGGCGCGGTTGTCCAGAGGCAAGGTGCGTTGGATGGCTTCTTCATCTGGATTCGGTGATTCGATGCCAACTATCCACGGGCTGTTGTCCGGCTTGCGTCCAAGGGCCCGGATCTCACCACCAATGTCGACGAGACAGTTTCCGATGCCGCTTTGCTCCAGAATTATGACGATTTGATCGACGGCAAAACCCTTGGCAATTGCTGAGAGGTCAATTTGCAATTTCGGATCGCTCTTCCTGAGTGCCGGCGGATCGAGTTGAACTTCAAGGTGGTCTGAGCCGACGTGTCGCATGGCAGCTTCAATTTCCAAAGCAGTAGGTGGGGCTGGGCGGCCCTTCGCTCTTCCGAAGCCCCAGAGTTCAATCAGGGGTGCTACTGTGATGTCGAACGCACCGTCCGATTGATGAAAAATCTTCAGCGCATTGTCGACGACGTAGGCAGTATCATCAGAGACGGGAAACCAGTCGATTTGATTGGATTGATTGAATTGTGAAATCTCCGAATCTGGGAGGTAGGTCGACATGAGTCGATTGATATGATTCAGGGTTTCCTGAATTGAATTGTTGAGTTCCTCCTTAGTACGATCGTCAGGATTCACGACCGCATTAACGCGATAGTAGGTCCCCATGGTCTCTCCGGAAATTACAACAAGTGACGACAGGTCATTGGCGTTTCGCTTGCACCCAGTGAAGAGGGTAGCGAGCATGAATAGTGGAAGAAGCACCAGGAAACGTGACATCGAGATCGGTGGCCGGAAGTTAGCTTGGATTCACCGGCTGGAACAGGGAGAGTTTTACGTTGCTGTTGAGAATTTGAGCAGGAGAAGAGACGGTGGTAAGGGGCGAAGGTCCGAACTCCCCGTGACTCTGCAAGTGCTGATCAAGAACTCATGGAGTTGCCATGGTTGAGATAATTATTTCAGCTTTCGAAATTGGAATTCAGAAACCTTTCCGGCAAATGGAAAGGGGGAGGGGTAGTCGCCGACGGTGGTGTCCGGATCGGCATTAAGAGAAAACCCTTCACGGGGTGTTGAGGGTAGAAGTTTCCCGGCATTTGC
>PKCI01000236.1 GCA_002862135.1 Verrucomicrobiota bacterium
CTGATGCCGCGCGACGCAGGGCTCATCACTATTCCCTCTTTTGAGTTTCAGTCCGACACCACCTCCTACCGCACTCCCGCCCGGCAGATCCTCGTTTCCACCCCGGTCGAGAGCGAAGCGATGACCTTCACCATGACACCGGTAAAGACGACCGTCTACGCCGGCGAACCGCTCCGCATCGACGTGGAATGGACCGCAGATCTCATCACCAACCAGATCCGTTCCCTGCGCTGCTTTCCGGAGATCTTCTCCCACCCCAACTCCGAGATCGTGATTCCCCGCAACACCGATCTCGAGGAACACCAGATGGGTATGCCATTCGGTGGACGTCGCATCATCGCCAAGCGCGTCCCGCCCTCGAGCGATGAACCCAACCAGCAGTTCGAAAGGTTCGGCAGTGTTACTTTCCCACTCTACGTGAGGTTCAACGATCCCGGCACCGTCAAACTACCGGAGGTCCGACTCGAAATCGCGCACCTTAAGGGCAAAGGAGGTGCCTTCGCTCCCTACGCCGCTTACTTCAACAACGGTCTCTTCGAGCCGCTCGCCGCGCTCGAAGCGTTCGAACGTTTCTACATGAACGCCCCCGCACTGACCATCGAAGTTCTGCCGCTCCCCGAAGAAGGACGCTCCGAAAACTTCAGTGGACTCTTTTCTCCCGTTTCCATCGAAACCAGCCTGACTGCCCATGAAGTTGAAGTCGGCGAGGTGCTCGAGGTGTCCCTGCGGGTGAAATCCGACGCTCCCCACGGCATGATCAATCTGCCCGCTCTCGATGTGCAGCGCGCCCTCCGTGGACGCTTCCGTGCCGGCAACGAATACGGCCGCACCTGGTACCAAGACGGGACCGGTTTCACCGGGCGGGTTCGTCCACTTACCACCGGGGTCAACGCCCTCCCATCGCTCCAGTTCCAGGTCTTCAATCCTGGAACTGGAGCCTATCAAACCCTACAAACCGAAGCACAGGAGCTCACCGTGACCCCAGCCAACGGAAAAGACTTTTTCGACATCCGCAGCCTCGCCCCCGAATCCACTTTCACCAATCAGCCAGAAGGAGTCTGGCACAACGCCCAACCTGGAATCATGAGAGACCTGATGAACCAAACCATCGGCTTGCTCGCCGAGAATATGCTGATCCTAAATCTCATCGGAGTGGGGCTTTACTTCCTCCTGCTCCCCTGGGTGAAAGAACGACGCCGGCGCGCCACCAACTCCGTCTACCGCGCCCAGGCCGAAGCCTACGAAGCCTTCAAGAAACTGCCTGAACGCAGCGAGGCTAAGTGGGAGGCTTTCCGCCAGTTTCTCGCCACCAGCTTTTCCATGCCCCGTGGAGCCTGGACTCCAGGTGAGGCCCAGCGTCTGCGCGACAGCGGCATAGACGAGACAGACGTCCAGGCCGTGATCGACACCCACACTGCGATGGACGCGACCGACTTCGCTTCTCAAAAGCCCGCCAGCCAGGTGCCGGATCTGAATCAGCTGGGACGCCGTCTCTTTGATCACTTCCGCAAGGCTATCCCAATGATAGCCATCGCCTGGCTCACCCTCGGCTCGGTGTCTCACGCCGACGACTGGTCTGAAGCCGATGGTCTCTTCAAACAGGCCCTCGCCGCTACTCCCGGAGAACCTCCCACTGAATCTCTCTTCACCCAGAGTGCGCTCAAGTTCGAAGCCGCCGCTAATGATCGCAAACGTCCCGGAGCCGCCTGGTTCAATGCCGGCAATGCCTGGTTCAATGCCGGGGAGATCGGACGTTCCATCGCCTGCTATCGTCAGGCCCGCATCTACCGCCCCTTCGACGAAACCATCAGCAACAGCCTCAACGCGGCTCGTGCTCTCAGTGTCGACGTGGTCGAGGACAAACGTGGACTCCAGCTCGATGTCATTCCTGTTCGCTGGCTCCGTTCCGCCCTCGTAGTCGGCGTCTGGGCCTTGGTGGTGTTTCTCCTCATCCATCGACGTTTCAAGACCAACGGAACGCTAACCGGCGTAATCGCCATGTTGATGCTACTTATTCTGGTGGGCTCGCTCACCGCTTTCGCCAGCAACCACTCCGGTAGCGAAGGTGTTGTAGTTGCGGGCAGTCTTTATGCTCGAAAGGGGCCGGCTTACAGTTATCAGCAGGCGTTCAACGAACCGGTGCACGATGGTCTGGAAGTGCGCATCCTTGAGGAAAGAGAAGGGTGGCTGCTTGTTCAGTTAGCTGATGGGCGGCAGTGTTGGGTGCCAGCGGATCAGGTCCGGCGGGTTTCGAATAGGAAAGGGTGAATCTTTGGGCGGTTGATTCAATGCGTCACCGCACCCATCCTCGCCGACTCGCCCAACAAGACCTGCTCGCGCAGGCTGACGAGGGCTTCGGAGAAGGATTTCTCGAGGTAATTCTTCACCACCCGTGCCGGCAAAGGAATACTGGAATCGAGGGCGAGCTGGCAGAGCAGCAGGGTCCGGGTGCCTTCGGTGACGGGATAGAGTTCCCAGTAGCCTTCGAGCATTTTGAAGCTGCCGCTCTCTCGCTTGAATTCAACCCGTTGCTACAGAACCGACTCGGTTTGGTAGTTGGGTGCCCGCCTGGGGCTACCCAAAAATGAGGAAGGGGAGTCGCGCATTCCTAATCGTTCTGGTTTTCGATTTGGAGAATGGTTCCGTCCGGAGCGCAGACGACATCCATGTTGGGACCCTTCTGCTTGAATTCTAGGTCGTAGAACAACCCTTTCCCGGCACTGTCGACCCATTCAATTTCGTTAAGTTCCCGATCGGAGAAATTTTCAGCAATCGATTTGCGAATCGCATACGGCACCTCTAGGAGCTCAACATTCCGCTCCGTTTCATGCCACGGCCCGTCTTTTAAAAAGTCGGCGCGAAACATCAGATCATTGATCTCAAATTTTGCCTCCCAGTACCCATGATCATCCAATTCCCACTTATCCACCTTGGTATCCGGATAGTGCTTGGCGAAACTCTCTTTCACCACATCGGGAACG
>PKCI01000031.1 GCA_002862135.1 Verrucomicrobiota bacterium
AGCCTAAGATTAAAGATCCGCAGAGCGGCAAAGGGTAGACTCAGGAAAAACCAGCCAAGGTAAATACGACGCCACCCCTCACGGCGAAGGACGTAGTTGCAGAAGAGAGCCTGCGTATCGAAAGGCAGGATGGTGTGATCGAGGTCAAACAAGGCGTATCCACGCGGCATGGACGAAGATAAACGCTTCCAGCGAATACGCCACCCTGTGGCTCTCATAGAATTTGCATTTGCACCCCTAAACTTTACTGGCACAATCCCCGAAGGCCGCTGAAGATAGTTCAGTCATCTAAAATACCTCCTGCCCCTCCATGAAAGCCTTCGAAATCTTCCAGGAAATCAGCCCCGAGACCACGCACTCCGTATTTCAATTCCTTCGCGACGAGCAGCGCGAAGTTTACACCGCGTCACTTTCATCGCTTGCCGCCAACCGGAAGCTGCGCCCGGTCTTTGTTCAACGAAAGCCGGCGGCCGCCCAGATCGAGTGGCTCGCTAAAAACATCAAGCTGCGTGGCTCTGCAGAAATTGCCGAACATGTCATGCAGCTCTGGCTCATGAAAGCGCACCAGGATGTGCTCGTTCAGTTTCTCGACGGCGTCGGCATCTCCCACGATGGAGAAGGCGCCGCCGAAGATCTTCCTGAAGCCCTTGACCCCAAGAAGGTGAAGTCCACCATCGAGAAACTCCTTAAGGATCACGACTCAGAAGTCGTGAAGATTTATCTCAGCGTCTTCCAACTGCAGCGTTCCAACGGGTGGGATGCCATCTCAGATGTCATTGCCACCACTCCGGCGCTGCAATTTGGTGCCCAGGAGATTGCCGCCGAAGATAACACCGAAGTACTAGCCGCCGACGAAAAGGAATAATTCTCAGCATGAAAAGCGCCTACGAACTCGCCATGGAGCGGCTCAATCAATCTGAGCCGGAAATCAAGTTGACCAATGAACAGCGCGAGCAGCTCGCCGCTATCGACGAGAAGTTCAAGGCCAAGATGGCTGAGCGCGAACTCTTCCTGACCGACCTCATTAAGAAAGCGACAATGGAAGGTAACCACCTCGAACTCCAAGAACTCGAAACGCAGAAAACACGAGAGATCAGTTCCTTGAAAGAAGAGTGTGAGTCAGAGAAGGACAAAATCCGCTCCGGATCGTGATTAAACAAACTCCTTCTTCAGCGATTCAATCTCTTTCTTGATCAAGCTGCCGACCCGGTGCTTGGCGAGATAGACCTGTGATTGGCTGACTCCCAGTTCCCGCTTTACTCTCGCCGTGTCCCACTCCTTTATCACATAGGCGTGGAAAATCTGGAACTGTTTCGGCGACACAGCTTTCTTCACCCGCTCTATTGCCACCTGGAATAGATTTGCCATCCACTCGTTTTCCCACATGCGCTCGAGGACTTCCTCCCCGTCCTCGCCAATCATGCGATCAACCGTTGCGGTATCACGGGTTCCTCCGTCACCGTCCGGTGTTCCTCCGGCCTGCGCGTTGGCGGCGGGGTTACGTTGTTTCTTCCGGAACTGGTCAGCAATACGCCAACGGGTGATGTTCATCAACCACGTCTTGAATGAGCCTTTTTCAGGATCATACTTCTGTCCCTTCTTCCACTGTTTGGCGACAGACAGCACGGTTTCCTGGACCACGTCGAACGCCTCATCATGACTCAACCCCGACTTCGTCGAGACGCTGTAGATCAATCGCCAGTAGGTTTGATAAAACTCGTCCCAGGTGCGTTGGTCCTCCCAATTGGCGAGACGCTCGATCAGGCTCATACGGGTACGGGCGAACTCTTCCTTCACCTTCGGTTCGGCAGCAGGATCTTCAGCGTTATTCATTCGTCACAAACGACGAAATGTAACCGGACGCGCCTCACAGGTCCACACCAGATTCCCCCCCTCGCATCCGCCACTGCTCCGGGAGAATTCCTTCTTGGCATGAAGCTCCCACGACCTAGGCTTTCATCATGATTCGAATCGGTATCGTCGGCTGCGGACGTATCCTCGCAGCCCACATCGAGGGCTACAAAATCCTGCGGGAAGCAGGCGTGGACAATTTCGAGATTACGGCGCTCTGCTCGCGAAAAGCCGGAGACGCCCAGAGTTACCTAAAGCGTGGCGAAGGGCCTCCACAGCGAACACCTGTTTCCGATATCCCCGGAGATCCTCTAGCTGTGGGCGACCAGTATCTTTCCGATTTTCAGCCGCACACTGAGGTCGAAGTTTACACTGACTATCGTGACCTCATCGCCTCGGACCGCGTTGATGCCATCAACGACTTTACGATTCACAGCCTGCATCACCAGATCGCGGCCCTAGCATTCGAACTTGGCAAACATGTTCTTTCCCAAAAACCCCTCGCCGTTTCGATGGAGGGCGCCCGGCGCATGTGCCGGCAAGCCGAAGCCGCAGGGGTGACTTTTGGAGTGTTTGAAAATCTCCGGTTCGTTGAGTCCATTCGCCACCAGCACTGGGCCTTCACCGAGAGCGGCCCGGCCGGTGAACTGCAGATGGCGGTGATGGGCAACATTGGCACCTGGTGGGCTCCGGACCTTATCGTCGCGGAAACGCCCTGGCGGCATGTTCTCGAAAATGGTGGAGGCATGGCGCTCGATCTCGGCCCTCACTTCTTCGACATGATTCGACACATCAGTGGAAAAGAAGTGGTCTCTGTCACCGCTCAAACTCAGGTTCTCGAACCGACCCGCTACATTCTTCGAGACGGTGAACAGGTCGACCCGATCACCTGCGATGCTGACGACACCTTCTATGCGCACTTCGAACTCGAGTCTGGTGCCGCCGGCACCATGTTCGGTAGCTGGGGTGGCCATGGCACTAATACTGTTCTCGGCGAAGGCCCTGTTTTCTACGGCACAAAGGGGCGCGTCACCGGGGACAGCATTACCCTCGACGGAGGTGAGACGCAGTCTCTCAAAGCTCT
>PKCI01000177.1 GCA_002862135.1 Verrucomicrobiota bacterium
CTATGCCGACGATCTCGGTTTCGGTGACCTCACCTCCTACAACGCTGAATCCAAGATCCCAACCCCTCACCTCGATCGACTCGCTGCCGAAGGAATCCGCTTCACCGACGGGCACTCCTCCTCGGGCATTTGTACTCCGAGCCGTTACGCACTCCTGACGGGACGGCATCACTGGCGAAAGTTTTACGGCATTGTGAATGCTTTTGGAGCATCCGCTTTTGAAGCTGAGCGCCTTACCCTACCGGAAATGTTGAAAGAAAGGGGCTACCACACAGCCGCCATCGGTAAATGGCACCTCGGCTGGAACTGGGATGCCGTGGTGAAACCCGGAGCCGTAAAGGTGGACGACGGGAAAAAGAAAACCTGGGGGCCTGAGGCCATTGACTGGTCAAAACCTATCCCAGACGGCCCCCTCGCGCACGGCTTCGATCACTATTTCGGAGACACAGTGATTAACTTTCCTCCCTACTGCTGGATCGAAGATGACAAAGTTGTCGAAGCACCCGACATTCTCATGGACACCGCGCTGTTCAAGACAATTAAAGAAGGTGGCTGGGAATTTCGTCCGGGCCCTATGATCAGCGGGTGGGATCCTTACACTAACATTCCTGTCACGACAGAGCGCGGGGTTAAATATATTCACGATCAGGCTAAAACAGACGATCCCTTCTTCCTCTATTTCGCTTACCCATCTCCCCACGCACCGATCATCCCTAACGACGAATTCGACGGGAAATCACAGGCTGGCCCCTACGGAGATTTTGTCGCAGAAACTGACGACTCCTGCGGAAAGCTTCTTCAGGCTCTCAAGAACTCGGGCCAGGACAAGAATACCATTGTGATATTTTCAGCCGACAATGGCCCGGAAAAGTATGCCTACGCTCGCGATAGTAAATTCGACCACTGGTCGGCCCATCCTTTCCGCGGACTGAAGCGTGATGTTTATGAAGGAGGCCACCACGTTCCCTTTATTGTGAAGTGGCCAGGTGTTGCCAAGACTGGGGTTGTTTCCGACGCCCTCGTGTCACAGATTGATATCATGGCCACCATCGCTGACCTTATTGGTTACGAGCTTCCTGATGATCAGGCTGAGGACTCTCACAATCTGGCACCCCTTTTGCGAGGAGAGGTCGATGCAGTTCGCACAACACACATTCACAACACCTTTGAAGGGCAATATGGCATCCGTCACGGGGATTGGGTTCTGATCGATGCTAAGGATGGCTATCGCAGCGGGCGCTTTAAAGCCTGGGAAGAGAAACACGGCTATCCTGATGATGATGATCAGCCAGCCGAGTTGTTCAATCTCGTTGATGACATCGGCCAGCGGAATAATCTCGCTGCCGAACACCCGGAGCGAGTGGCGGAACTGCAGAGCTTACTCAAGCAGATTCGTGAACAGGGATATTCCGCTCCTCGCCTCGCCAAGTAAATAAAATCATGGACGAACACCTAGGAAAGATCCGAGCTCGTACACCCTTGCTTTTAGAGGGACGAGTATAAATAGACGCTATTTCAGAATTGGATCACCATAGTGAATCCTGACTACTAGGTCTCCTTATTCGTCCATACCGCATTACGCCGTTGCTGTGTGAAAACCGGAGTGGCACGATGCTGAGCATATGAAATCTCTCAGGTTGACGGTCCCTATCATTACTGTTCTCTCGATCGCATCCGGCGCCTTTGCTAAAAAGCGCCCTAATATAGTGCTTATCATGGCTGACGACATGGGCTACGAGTGTGTCGAAGCCAACGGAGGAGAGGAATACGAAACGCCCCGCCTTGATCAGCTTGCGGCCACCGGGATCCGCTTCGAGCACTGCCACTCTCAGCCCATTTGCACCCCGAGCCGTGTCCAGATCATGACCGGCGTCTACAACAACCGAAACTACCTTCGCTTTGGTGTGATGGACCCCGAGGTCAAGACTTTCGGGCACCTCTTCCAGAAAGCTGGCTACAAAACCGTGATCGCCGGTAAGTGGCAACTCGACGGCGGATTCGAAGGCCCTTACAATTTCGGCTTCGATGAATATTGCCTCTGGCAGTTGACTCGCCGTCCTCCACGATTCCCCAACCCCGGATTCGAGATCAACGGCAAGGAGGTCGATTACACCATGGGTGAGTATGGACCGGACATCGCTTCTGACTACCTCTGCGATTTCATCGAGCGAAACAAGGACGAGGAATTCTTCGCCTATTATCCCATGATTCCCCCTCACTACCCTTTCCAGCCGACCCCGGATTCGGAAGAGTGGGACCCCACCGAGAGCCGCGAGTATGCCAAGAAAGAATGGCGCGACGAATGGTTCGCTGACATGGTCACCTACACTGACAAGGTGATTGGCAAGATCGTCGACAAGCTCGAGGAACTCGGTCTTCGGGAGAATACGCTGATTATCTTCACCGGTGACAACGGCACCTACGCCGGCATGGAAACTGATTTTGATGGCGGCACATATGTGGGTGGCAAAGGCAAGACCAAAGACAACGGCACCCACGTTCCGCTCATCGTGAACTGGCCTGGAAATACCCCGGAGGGAAAAGTCAGCCAGAGCCTTGTCGATTTCTCTGACATGCTGCCTACCATCGCCGACGTTGCCGGCATCGAAGTCCCGCGGAGGTGGGGCGTCGACGGCATCAGTTTTGCGTCCGAGATCCAGGGAGGCGAAGCCTCTCCCCGTGATTGGATTTATTGTTGGTACTCCCGCGATGGCATTCGCGACAAAGCTAAGGAGCTCGTGCGCAACCAGCGCTTCAAGGTCTACGGTGACGGAAAAATCTTCAACGTGGTCGACGACTTTAATGAGGAAAACCCCCTCAAGA
>PKCI01000025.1 GCA_002862135.1 Verrucomicrobiota bacterium
AACGAGCGTGAAGAGCAAACCAGTCATTTTGACAAAACTGAGACCCTCTTTGATGAACTCCTAGAATCAGGAGGCTCGCAGGTGGCAGACCTTGGCGTCTCTCTCGCCAGTGTTTACCTTTTCGGATGGTATGATGCAGAAAAAGATTTTGACCGTGCTGGTGAAATTCTCGATCGAACCGAAAAAGCTATTCCAGGAAACCCTTCCATTCTCATTCACCAGTCCAAGCGCTACATCTTTCTCAAGGATTACCCGAAGGCTTATGACTATGCTGAGAGAGCCGAAGCGAAGCTCCTCGAAATACCCATTCTCTCCAAAACGGACCTGCGAGACCTGAAGCGAGCCAAAGCCAACAAAATCGTCGCTACCGTGTTCGATGGCGATATCTCCAAAATTGATCCCGATGAATTCATCGAGATGAGCAAAGACTCACTCGGCCTCAACGGCCCCCTCGCCTGGGCAGTTCCTGTTCTTCTGATTCTGTTCTTAGCTTTCCTCCTGAAGCGCTCCCGCCAAGCCTTGGATGCCGAGGGCAGCCCAGGCCCGGGAATTCGGTTAACGATCATGTGGATATCGACTTCGATCCTCGCAGTAGGTATCGGTTTCAATATCAGGCTGCCCGGCCTCGACAACTGGGTCGGTCACTGGATCGGAGCGATCATCGTGACCGTATTCGCCCTGCTCGCGATACACTTTGGTGGTCGCAAACGCTACTTTGGCACAGACCCATTTTACAGTGGCCCTAAAAATCTCCTCAAAGGAATCGGCATCGTTGTCGGTTGCGTTGTCGGCATGCAGGCCATCGCCATGGGCTACAGCAAAGTCTATGAGATAATCCTCGACCGCAGCCTCGACCAACAGTTGGTGAGCCTCTTCATCAAGAGCGAGAACCTGCTTCAATTGGCCGCTACGGTGCTCATCGTCGGCATCGCGATACCCTTTTACGAAGAAGTGTTCTTTCGCGGCTTTCTCTACGACTCACTTGACCGCAAGTGGGGAGCAAAGGCGGCACTCATCATCAGTTCTTTCGTCTTTGCCATCGTTCACGGAATCACCTTCTTCGCTCCGCTCCTCTTTATTTCGTTCGCGCTCGGATGGCTACGTCAGAAAACAGGCAAGCTCAGAATGAGCTTTATTCTTCATGCTGCGAATAACTCAACATCCGTAATTGCCGGATATTTCATTTCTTCGCCAAGCTAGGTTGCAACAGTCACCTCAAATAATCATACGCAACATCTCCACTGTATCAGACGGTTCTGGGCGCTGGGTATAATCTGGATTGATCGTCGAGTCGCGAATCAGGCCAGTCACATCTACAAGGTATCGGGCCGGCATCGGTAAAATCCAACGGTCATACCCGTTGATTTCAGGAAGGTTGGCCCCAAACCCGAGATAAACCTCTTTGAGATCATCGGGAAACTCATGGGTCAAATTCAGCTCGTGAGAAAGCTGAAATCCTTCATCAAACAGAATCGGAAAATCAAATTGGTGTTCCTCCTGCATTTTCGCACTGTGTTCAGGCAATTGCGGACATGCCACAACGAGATCACCGCCAGCCGCGCGAACTTCAGTCAATACTTTCTGCAGAGCATCCAGTTCCGCGACACAGTAAGGTCACCAGAAACCGCGAAAAAAGCTCACAATTAGAGGACCTTTCTCCAGCAACTGCTCCGAACTGAAAGTATTTCCAGCTGAATCCTTCAGTTCAAAGTCAGGCATCATCGACCCTTCGTGGACTGCCTGACCGGCAAGGCCTGAGACAATCAAACCATTCGTAGCCCGGTGCATGATCTCTAGAATTGGATCTGGAACAGTCTCCTCGAAATCCGTGTGAATCTTTTCCAGGGTAGCTTTTAGCGTGCTCATGATCAGTAGTCTCCAAGACGAACGATTCGAAACCGCCTTTCAAAGAAAAACCCGGTGACAAAATTTAATGGTTTTCTAGCCCAACCCGACAATTAATGCCCCGAAAATCGCAAGACAAACACCCGCCACCTTACGATGCGTGAGCTGTTCTTTTAGAATCATCCACGCTAAGAGAATGATAAAAACCGTCGACAGTTGGTTGTAGATTGCGGCCCGACCAACAGTCTCATATTTAAAACCACCGATCCAGAACAATGTGGCGAGGAAAGGGCCCAGTAGCGCCATCGGCACGGTGAACTTCCAGAGGTCGCGCCGTTGAAATCCAATGAGGAGCGATCGCCCTTTCCCAATAATTACCGCGAATACTACCAACCCGGCTGTCGCCAGGAGGAATCTGAAACCTGCCACCCAGACGAGTGACTCTTCCCGAATCACGTCACGCACCATAAGAATGCCAATTGCCATGATGAGGTGAGAACCGGCCACGAGCAAGGTGCCGATCAACAGATCGCTGTGATGCTTGATCTCCTTGGTCTTTACCATCCCTACAAAAACTCCCGAGATAACCAGCGAACCTCCGATCAATTCCCAAGCCGAAAGGCCTTCCCCGAACATAATCCATCCGACCAACGCGACCGACGGCGCGTAGATGCAGTCCGCCAAGGCCTGAAGGCCGGCGCCCAGACGATTGAGAGCCACGACAAAAAGCGTATCCGCAATCGAGATCCCGAGGATCGAACTGACCACCAACCGCAACCATGTCATCCCATCCAGGTCCGGTAGCCATGGGCCACCATAAACCCACAGGACTGCGGCAAACCCAGGAATTGCGACAAAGCTTTTGAAAAACGTGAGTGGAAGTGGCGCGATCGTATGTCCGCTGATCCGCATGAGGATCACCGAGAACGACCAGAAAAAACCTGCGCCAATCGCATACCAGTCTCCCACCGAGA
>PKCI01000050.1 GCA_002862135.1 Verrucomicrobiota bacterium
GATCGTGCTACCGCGTTCACTGATGCGATTGATCAGGTTTTTGTTGCGGTTCGTGACGAGATTGATGACCGTTCCTTCCTGCCCGGCGCGAGCAGTGCGACCGGCGCGATGGAGATAGTTTTTCAATTCTTTCGGCAAGTGATAATTGATAACCCGGTCGATGTTGTCGACATCGAGTCCTCGAGCAGCAAGGTCAGTGGAAATGAGCAGTTCGATATCGCCGTTCCGGAATGCCTGAAGGTTTTGCCGGCGTTCAAGCTTGTCCATATCTCCGCGGTAAACGGCGCAATCATAGCCGTTCTCCTTCAGTTCTTCGGCGAGAGCATCGCATTGTTCGCGGGTGTTGGTGAAGAGTAAGGTGCCGCCGTCGACCTGTTCTTCGAGGATTTCCTCGAGAACGGGAAAGCGATTTCCTCCGGGCACGGGAAAATTGACGGTCTTCAGGGATGAAACGAGACGATGATGGCCCGCGGTTTCGATGTGCGTTGCTTCGCTGAACAATTCCTGGATGAGAGCCTGAACTTTTTCGGAAGCGGTGGCGGTGAAGAGGGCCAGCTGAAGATTTGCGGGACTAGACTTGAGAAATCTCTGGATCGCGGGGCGAAAGCCGGCGTCGAGCATCTGATCGGCTTCGTCAAGCACCAGCAGGCGGAGGTCCGAAAGGTTTATAAGCTTGAGTTGCATGAGCTGCTCAAGTCGCCCGGGAGTCGCCAGCACGATTTCAAAAGGGCCCGATACGTTGCGACGGGCCACCGCCATCTTGATGCCGCCGAGAGCAGAGCGGACCCGAACCCGGGTGTCGTGAGTGAAGTCCTTGAATACTTTTGTGACTTGCTCACCGAGATCGCTGGAAGGAACGAGAACAATAGCCCGTGGACGTCCTGGTTCGGAGACGGCATCGCCTTCGTCCTCGAGTTGCTTCACCTTATGAAGGGCCGGCAGAGCGTAAGCGAGTGTTTTGCCACTCCCAGTTTCGGCGACGCCAACGACTGACTCGCCTCGCAGCAGGGCAGGCAGGGCTTTCGCCTGGATTTCTGTAGGCGTGATGAAATCGAGGTTCTGCAGGGTCGAAAGAAGAGATGGCAGAAGGGTGTATTCCCGAAAAGAAGACATGACTCCAACCTACAATGGATTTGGCTGGGGGAAAGAGACTACCTCTTGCGGTCGGAACTTTGGCAAGATGCGCTACATTTGAATCCGAAGCGAAAGATGCCGATCTTGAGGTGTTCAGTTTTCGAAAAGCTCGTGATCAGGATCACCACCGGCGATGAGGTAGGCGAGCAGGTCGAGGATGTCGTCACGGCTCATCGTATTGATCAGACCCGGCGGCATCATGGATACGGGAGATGGTTCAATTGACGTTATCAGATTCGCATCCACTTTGGTGTTAGCGCTGGGGTTCATCATGTTGGTGTTCACCTGATAGTTGTCGCCGCTCATATTCATGATGCGGCCTGTCACCTGCGTTCCGTCATTGAGCGTGAAGATGCTGCTGCCGTATTGGTCGCTGATTTCGGCGCCCGGATCGACTATGGTTTCGAGCAAGTCATACGGGCTGAACTTGCCTCCGGCGGAGGAAAGGTCAGGACCTACGGCACCACCCTCGCCGTTGAAGCGGTGACAGACGTAGCACGTGCCGGCTCCGAACATGTGGCGGCCGTTGGCGAAGTCGCGGTTGCCTTCGAGGCCGACGCCAAGATCACCGGAGAGGTCTTCCATGGTCCAATTCTTGACGAAGGAACGGGGCTCGAGAGTGAACTGGGGCGTTGAATCTTTGGGCGGGGTGATGATGAGTTCGGTGAGCGCAGAAGTCATGTCGTTCTCGGGCACCGAATCGGTAGCATGCTTCTTAATATCGGCCAGATAGTTGGCAAGCCGAGCACCTCCCTTGTAGTTGCCGGACAGAACGAACCAGTTGAAATACATCTCGCGCAGTTCCGCGGTCCAGCCATTCTGAAGATAACGCAGGTTGAGAGCATAGCCGATCTGCTCTTCCTGCCCCGAAGCATTGGCGAGCAGTTCCATACCGCGTTCGACGGCAAAAGGGGCTTCAAGGAAGGCGGCAAATGCGGAGAGGTCACGGTTCTCTTCGGGTGTTTTGGCAGGGTAAACGCCGTCGAGCCATTCGATAAGCTTGGCTTTTTGGTCGTCTGCAGGTTGGCCACTGCGAGTCAGGGTCAGCATGATGCTGCGAAGAATGTCGAGTCGGGTTTGGCGGGCTCTTGTGGATGCGTAGTCGAAGCTGGTCGCCTTGGAGATAATGGCGTTGGCGGAGTTTTCAGCATCGACGCGAGCGAGGGCGATGAGCGCGGCCGTGGCAATGATGGCATTGTTTTCACCGCTCGCCCGGTTTTTCCAGTTGGCGGCAGGCTGCTTCTCAAGCGCTGCGCGAGCGGCGTGACGGATGCCTCGATCGGAGGATCCAAGAGCGGCCCAGATGGTATTGAGTTCTTCGGTCGTGGCTTCCTTGGCTCCGGCCTGAAGAAAGGCTTCGAGTGCGTGGCGCTCCGCCCGGGCTTCTTCTCCTCCGGGAACAGTTTCAGCCGGAACGGTGGACTCATCGCCGGTGTAAGTGATGCGGTAGAGTCCGGACTGAACCCGGCGACCACCGACGGTGAAATACATCGCGCCGTCGGCTTCATTGACTAGAATGTCGGTTAGAGGCAGTGGCTGAGCCGCGGCGAATTCTTCAAAGCTGGCCGTGTAGGTGGAACCTTTGGGTTCAAGGTGGACGGCGTAGAGTTTGCCGTAGGACCAGTCACAGGCAAAAAACGC
>PKCI01000212.1 GCA_002862135.1 Verrucomicrobiota bacterium
TCGGTGGACCAGAGTTGATTCGAGTCATTTAGTATAGCCGGTATCGGCTTCGCATCATTCACTCCCGAGCCGTTCAACCCGCGAAAGCGCGGCCACTGTTCCTCTTCAGCAACTGCTGCGACGGCGAGCAGTGCGCCAGCGGTCAAAACGGGTATCAATCGGAAGATCATCTTTATTCGGGTATTGGTATCTGAATTCCATGTTGCGCAACAACAGCCTTCACCTCAATGACGCAGCCACGTAAATTTCCCTTGTATCAGGCGCGCTTGCGCCTTGCTGAAAGCCACAGTCCCTGATTAGGATATTTCTATTGGCCACACTAACATAAAACACCTCCACGGGTGCCTCCATTCTCTACCGGGCCGACGTATCTCAACTGAAACTCTAACTTAGAACAATCATGAAGAAACAATTGATAGGAATTCTTGTTCTCGCAGCGATCGCAGCATCGTTGGCTTTTACTATTCCTCAAAACGAGGCTGTTTGCGCAGATCACGGAGCTGCTGCTTCGGGTATGCCTGTCCCGCCGGCCAGTCCCATTCCCCGCCCCGCAGATGCCAAGGTTTACATCGTTTCACCCAAGGACGGCGACACCGTAGAAGGCCCGGTGACGGTTGTATTCGGATTGAAAGGCATGGGCGTCGCACCCGCCGGAATCTACATGGGACCGGAAAGCCCGACCGGCCATCACCACATCGTTCTCAACGCCGAGCTCCCAAATCTGAAGCTTCCGTTCCCGATGGACGAAAAGCACCTCCATTTCGGCAAGGGCCAAACCGAAGCCACTTTGGAACTCGGGCCGGGTGAGAACACCATCCAACTGGTGCTTGGGGATCATATCCACATTCCACACGATCCCCCGCTCGTATCTGAGAAGATCACGATCACAGTGAAGTGATGTTGTTGTCATCTCCCGGAAACCTGCTCGTAGAGACAGCGAGCAGGTTTTTTTGTGTGGACCTTTGACCAAAGAACCAGTTGGCAGCGCTGCTCTAGCTATTTAATCACCACACTCCACAGCTTAGCACCCGCGGTGATGAACAATGTTCTACCATCCTCACCGCCAAAGGTGCAGTTGGTGATCATATCCTCTGGAACCGGAATCATATCGAGTCGCTCGCCTTCAATGGAGACGACATAGACTCCTGACAAGTGTTCCGACGCAGCCTCAAGAGAGCTGGCAAAATTCAGCCCGGCAGTCGCGTAGATGTGTCCGTCGGGGCCGATAGCGATTCCATCGGGTCCGCGCTCTTTCTCCCAATCATACAGCACCTTCCGGCTGGCAAGGTCGACACTCCCATCATTCTTCAGATCGAAACGGAGCAACATCCGCTGCCCGTCCGGCTCAGGTCCGTTATGATTGTCGGCAACAATGAGGTATTTCCCCCCAGCTGAAATAGCAATTCCGTTCGGTCGCTGGGCTTCATGATCAATAATGCGCGTTACCGATCCATCCGTGTCAATCCGGTAGACTCCTTCAATCGCGTTTCCGTCGTCATCAAACTGCTCCACCGGGTGCGGGCCGTCATGCCCGCCGTAGCGCGGGTCGGTGAAGTAGATTCTTCCTTTTTCATCGATGATGAGATCGTTGGGAGAGTTGTAGCGCTTTCCTTCGTATCGATCTGTCAGTACGGTGATCGATCCATCGGATTCTGTTCTCGTCACGCGCCGGTTTCCGCCCTCGCGATGGCCTTCGCAAGCGTGGAGTCTGCCTTCACCGTCGAATGCCAGGCCATTCGCCTTTCCTGAAGGATGGCGGAAAACATGAACCTTCCCAGTCGGATCCTTCCGCATGATGCGGTTGTTCTCGATATCAGTGAAGAAAACGTTCCCGTCTGATCGCCAGGCGGGGCCTTCCACGAAAGCAACTCGTCCTTCGATTTTCAACTCACCTGCCAGCAGGCCGATGCCCAACGTCGAAGTCCCGATACAAAGTGTCAGAAAAAAGCGATACATGGCGGGGATTGTTGGCAATCCCACCAGCCTTGTAAAGCAGGCAAAACAGACTGATTGCTGTAAGCTGTTCTCAACGATCAACTCGCTCAGGGTCAGCTGACGGGGCTTCGGCCTAGGGGCCTTGGTCCCGTTTTTCAATGGCAGCCATCGACCCCATAACATGATTTTCCGGCAGGTAAATCAGCTTAGCGACCTCAACGATAGCATAGCCGATCACGGGACAGGAGCCATAGCCCAGTCACGTCTCGAACCTTTTTCATAGTTGGGTCCAGAGTTCAAACAGAGACGATTCCCAAACCGAAAGCTTACAGAAACTAGTTTATCCTGAGAAGGATCTCGTTTCGCCGCATCGGTGCTGGCGTCCAGGGTGGGTCGTATCCGGCGAAGATCGGATTCCCGCGGACACTTACCCCTTCGGCCTTGAGATAAGCTCGAAGTTCTCCTAGCTTGGCTTTTTGCACCTTGCTATTGCTTCTCCCATTGTAACGGATCGCAGCGTAGCGCCCTCCTGACATTGTCTTGAGAGATACCCTTCTGGAGGACGGTTCGGGGGCTCCGGCAGAGGCGACGCTTGACGGCACCACGAATTGCATTTCGGTTGCTCTCCCGTCCAAGGTTGCGGGCATGAACACCGGCGTTGTCATTGCAATTTTTTCATTAGCGGCATTTTCGCCGGAGATGTATTGAAACAAGCGCCCGAAACTTCCGTTCTCGCCCGCACCGGTCATCGAGGTAGTTGCTACAACATGAGCTGCGTATTCACGGATTTCAATCTT
>PKCI01000188.1 GCA_002862135.1 Verrucomicrobiota bacterium
AGCGAGGAGCGGCCCTCAAATTTTTCGAGCAGAGGCCGCGTCTCGCCTTTCTTACCAGCTCCGAAACATTCAGCGATCACGTCCGCCACCAAATCCTGCGCCTCGACCTTATTTAGCCCCCGTGACATCATGACACGTTCCAGCATAGGCTGGTATTCCTCCTGAAACGCGCGCACCGCCTCATCATCCCCATCCACAGCACGATCGGCCAAATCAAGATCGGCGGCGTGTTTCAGCGGTTTGATTTCGGTCGTCGATTCACTCATGGAGCCGGAATACTCATAGCAGTTTACAGGAGTTCCATCAAACAGAACACCAGGATCGCAATCGAGCTAATTTTAGCTGAAATTACGGACCTTGAATCAGCTTTACACCACCGCCGCTGGATCGGTCACTCCACTGCGGTCATCCTCGATCACAACTCCGTCCTGAAGATGAACTCTGCGGTCCACCCGATCGAGCAGGCGGTCATCATGGGTCGAAAACAGGAAAGCAGCTCCCCGTTCCCGATTGATGCGCCTCATCAAATCGATGATCAAATTCGCGTTCTTGGTGTCGAGATTGGCTGTGGGCTCGTCAGCTAAGACTAGCAGTGGGTCAGTTACCAAAGCGCGGGCAATCGCGACGCGCTGTTGCTGTCCACCACTCATCTTGATAGGGCGGTGCCCCATGCGGTCACCGAGGTCGACTTCATTAAGCAAAGCCTCCGCCCGCTCCTTTGCTTCAGTTTTTAAAACACCGGTGACCTGAAGGGGCAGCATCACATTTTCCAAAGCCGTCAGGACCGGGATCAGGTTGAAATTCTGAAACACAAATCCAATCGAAGAGTTCCTCAGATTACTGCGTTCGGCGTCGCTCAGCCCGTTAGCCTGTGTCCCCTGGATCAGAACTTCCCCAGAAGTCGGCGTATCCAGTAAACCGATCAGGTTACATAGCGTCGACTTTCCGGAGCCTGACGGCCCCCACACCGCGATAAACTCCCGTTCCTCAATTTCAAGACAGACTTCATGGAGTGCCGTGACCTCGACGTCTCCAAAATGATATGTCTTCTTGAGTTTTTGGGTTTGAACAACTTTCATACCGGTTCAATAGCAATAACGCTTGCAGTCTAGCCACGCCGCCACATTTTGCACGGGAGAAATGATCGAAGGCTATTTCTTGATGTTCTGGGCGGCCTGGGTGCTTCTGCTGCTGCTTGCCACCTTGCGGGTGATCCGCTTCGGAGCCGCCCGCCGCTGGCAGGACCGGAAATGGGGGAACCGTAAGCGGAATCAACAGGATGCGGTGGTGGTAATTCCGGTTAAGGGTTTTGATCTCCACGCCACTCCCCGATTCTTTGACACGCTCTTCGCTCAGGAATACCGCAGCTATCGCGTGATTGTCACCTTCGAATCTTGGGATGACCCCGTCGCAGAGTGGCTCCGTGAGCACCTCGACCTTTCGGAAGCCGATCCGACTTGGCACCATCCAGATGCTGATGAAGGATTGAACAGTATCACGCTGGTAGCAGCCGGAGTGGCTCACGACGAGGGTCAAAAAGTGCACAACCAGATCGCTGCCTTTCGGCAACTGACCTTCGACGATAAGGTCATTGCATTCGCTGATGCCGATATCATTTTCAAAACCGATTGGCTGTCCCAACTTCTTGCCCCGATCAACCTGGGCACCCACAAGCTGGCAACCACCTACCGATGGCTGGTTCCTAAGCGGCCTACCCTCGCCAACCAGTTTGCCAGCGTCATTAACGGTTCGATAGCAACGCAGGGAGGCACTGAATTCCTCACCGTGCTCTGGGGAGGCTCCATGGCTCTGAGCCGCGAGGTTTTCGACGAAATCGACGTTCCGAATCTACTGTCGGGTTCACTGAATGATGATCTTCGAATCTCTAAAGCAGCTCGAAAGGCCGGCAATAAGATTGCGTTCATTCGCTCTCTTATTCTCCCTACGCCAATCGACTTCACCTGGCGCAGCTTCTTCGAGTTTGCGAAACGTCAGTATACCCAAGTCAGGTTCTTCAGCCCAATCCTCTACGCGGGCGTGAACATTGTCCTCGGTTTCTACGCTTTGGGAGCGCTGTCACTTATTGGAGCCCTAGTCTACGGATATTTCTATGCCTGGGTGCCGATTGCTGCCGCCTATGTGATTGATCAGGTTCGCGGCCTTGCCAGACAGCAAATCTACCTCTCGCTCTATCCCGAAAACGAGATTCGCCGCAAATTGTTCTCAGCTTGCTGGCTGGAGCATATGCTAACACCAGTTTGGATGCTGATGCACCATTTGCTTATCTTCAGCACCTGGACTCAAGAGCGTATCACCTGGGCAGGTATCCAGTATCGAATACTCGGAAAGGACAGAACTGAAATTCTCCATCGTCCGGCATCCCCAGACATACTTCCTGTTGGTGTTCCAGGGCTTGCCCTCATCACCGAAATGCTCGACCGCAAACGTGGCATCTGGACTGAGCCAATTGAGACTTCCGTGTCCGAGGAAAGTCAGCCGGGTAAAGTTAAGGCCGAGAAGCCAGAAACCGCATCCATCAAATCCGGAAACGAATCTAATCTGCCGCTCAAGTCTCCTCCCCCGACCTCTATCGGACCCTTCGCCCGCCCTCGGCGCTCTGCTTACATTTCGGCCTTAGCCTCAGCCCCGCGCTACCCCGATTTGCATATCCCAGTTCCTCTAACCCGCAATTCAGCCGCTGCCTCCCGCACCAATCCACTCCTACTCCAGG
>PKCI01000018.1 GCA_002862135.1 Verrucomicrobiota bacterium
GTCAGTAGCCACACTCGATCGCGATATCATCTTGAACCCAGAAAAACGTGCCTTCCCCGAGTTCAGACTCGAGCGTTTGCTCGGTCAGGTGTTTGAGCCAACGCAAGGCTGCAAGGTTTGTGTCCTTATCGACCTCGAAGATACCAGTCTGATGAAGGGTTATCGCTTTCTCGAAGCCGAAGGGCATGAAATCCAGCGCAAAGCCTACGAAGAGTTTTACCTCGGCCTCAAAGACGGAGGGATGGATTCCCTCGGAATGAGCGGCGGCGAACTATTCGCCTTTCCCATGACTTACGGTTCAAATCTCGACCTCAAGGACGAAGCATACGATGGGGAAGGGAATGAACTCAGTCTCGACCGCGACATTTACCCCAACTACGATATCATTCTCTGCGTCTCGACTTATTCGGCGACAGCTCCGCTGACGGCGAAGTGCAAAGAGTTTGGCTTCCGCGGCGCCACCCTTCACGGTGTCAACGACATCATCCTCAACTCCGGCCTTGCCGTGGACTACGACGAGGTCAGTGCTGATGCTGAAAAGATGCGTCTCGCCATGACTCAGGCTGACTCGATGGAAATCGACTTTGAACTCGAAGACGGCTCTATTCTAACAGCTGATCTTGACCTCGATGGACAGGAGGCGCAAAAGTCTCACGGACTCTGCCGCGGCACGACTCCTGACGTGGCTAATCTACCGGCAGGCGAAGTCTACTTCGTTCCGGTCGACGCGAACGGCCAGTTTCCGATGAAATACGAAGACGGCACCCTCGGAGTGTTGGAAGTGAAGAATCGCAACATCATTCATTCTACCTTGATCGAGGGTAATCAGGAAACCATCGACGCCCATAACGCCCGCCTCGCCGACGATCCCATGACCGGAACCCTTGGCGAGCTTGGCTTTGGCACCCAAGTGCTGCCTGTTTCCGGCGCTGACATTCAGGACGAGAAGGTGCTTGGCACCTGTCACCTCGCCACCGGTCGCGACGATCATCTCGGTGGTGACATCATCCCTGACATGTTCAAGAAGCACGAGAACTCGACTCACGACGACATTCTCTTCGCTCCTCACAAGACACCTAACTTTAATATTAAGCAGGTGCGTATGAAGCGGGGACACGAAGAAGAAGTCATCATCGAGAACTTCCGGGCGAGCGAATACATCCTCGACGCCCTGCGCGGGTAATCGAAACGAACGCACAGGGTTAGGTCGATCATTTGACCATGATAGATTTGCAAAGGGCGGATACCGAAAGGGTCCGCCCTTTCTTTGTCCGGATTAGTACCACCCCAACTCTTCTTCGCGCCGCTGGAGCAGCAGCCCGAGTGTTCTCGCATTCGCCATGAGTGCATACATGGCGATGAACGCTGCGGCAGGGATTGTGACGAAAGGCCACTGATCCAAGTAGCCGAAGGCAAAGGCCTCTGCTGTGTAGATCGCGCCGAGCATAAAGGCTGCCAACAGGTAAAGTGGTCCTGCCTTGAAGATCGACGGGAGCACGATATGAATCATCGCTCCCCGCAGGCTGCCAAGGGTGATCGTGGCTAACATGGCCATGGGAATATAGAAGATGCCCCAGGCCACGAGCGCGTAGATGGTTTCGTTGTAGAAAGGGAGGGAATCATCGCCCCAGATAATCCACGCGATCAGCGGGAGGAAAGAAATGATGATGACGCCGATCACTTTCACCGTGGGAAGGACGATATCCTCAATCGGGTCACTAATATCCGGGAAAGCAAAGAGCTCGTTGTCCTCGTCAGAGGAGAGTTCGACCAGTTCAAAATAGAGGCCGCAAAGATAGGCGAAGACAAAGAGTGAGGCGGTTCCGCCCAGAAAGGGTGAATAGCTGACCAGGCTGGAGATCACGAATAGAATGGTGCCGACGACGAGCATGTTGAATCCCCCTTTTCGAAAGGGATAGCTCAATACATCAGCCACAAAGTTCGGGCGCGGTTCGGAATCCATTTCGCCAGATTGCAATGATAGCGATGCTACCGCCACTACAAATGTCGGACGGATTTGCAGTCGGGTTCAGTTGTTCCCGAATCAGCCAGCTTGGCAAACCGGACACCAGCAGGTAGTCCGTCCCCGCAGGTCGGCGCGCACGAGTTCCGCCTTGTCACAGGCGCGTCGTGGGCAGATTCCGCCGTCTTTCCACCGGTGCGTGAAAAGCCAACTCTTCGGAGGCGTGCTCCAATCGGTTCCGATGATACGAATAGCGTCCCGGGAGACTTGTCGGGTCAGCTTCCAAATTGAATTGAGTTGTTCGTCGGTCAGGGTTCCAGTGGGAGATTGCGGGGGGATCTTTGCTTTCCAGCAAATCTCGTCGGCCATCCAGTTGCCGATGCCGGGGTAGCCGCGCTGGTCGAGCAGCAGCGTCTTGATCGGTGTCTTGGGAAAGCGCCGCGCGAAGGTGAGGTGACTGGTCTTGGTGAAGCCGGAGTCCTGCGGTTGAGGGGGAAGGGATTGCCACCAGTCGGGAGCGGCGCCATCGTCGGTAAGATCGAGGGTCAGTTTTCCAAACATTCTCGGATCGGTGAAGATGAGCTGGGTCTCAGTCAGATTGATGACGAGATGATCGTGCTTCTCAACTTCAGCCCCTGATGGTCGCGTGTGCAGCTTGCCGGTCATGCCAAGGTGCAGCCCGAGCCAGGCCCCGCCGGAAAACTCAAACATCATCTGTTTGCCGTGGGCGTGGCTGCGGATGAAGTCACGGCCC
>PKCI01000211.1 GCA_002862135.1 Verrucomicrobiota bacterium
GGCTGATCCCACAAGCGCCAGGGATCATTGAGGCGACGCATCTCCGCGAGAAGCAGTTCCTCCATCTCTGCCAGTTTGTCCGCATACTTCGGGTCGTCGGCCAAGTTCACCTGGTTGGCCTTCGGTTCGACGCCAGTCAGTTGGATCACTGCAGGATCCTGGTGCTGCTCAAGGTATTCCTCCGGATTCTCGGCCAGGTTAAAGAGCTGCGTCTCGCGCACTTCGCCTTCCATCACGTCGTATTTAATCAGCTTCCAGTCGCCCTTCTTCACCGAGCGCATCCCCGGCTTGGTGCCTCCATTGTAGACGCCATAGAGAACATCACGGGTCACTTCCTTTTCGCCCATCAATACCGGCTTGAAGCTGATGCCTTCATTCGTGCCCGGAATCTCGAGCCCGGAAAGATCACACATCGTCGACAGCACATCGAGCAGGTAAATATTCCCGTCAGCCCGTGAGCCACCTTCGATGCCCGGCCCCTTCACGATGAACGGCACCTTCCAGGTGTGTTCATAAAGATTCTGTTTCCCCTGGAGACCGTGGCGTCCAATCGCCATGCCGTGATCCGCTGTGTAGAAGATGTAGGTGTTATCGAGTTCACCCATCGCTTCGAGTTTCTCAAGCACCCGACCGATCTGCCTGTCGATGTATTCGTTGCAGGCAAACTCCCGGCCGAGCTCGTTGCGAATGGTGGCCTCGTCACGATTTTCCCAAACGCCGCTCACCTTGACTTCGTCGCGCAGCCCCGGGTGTCCGTGGTGAAAGGGATGCCCCGGCAACCAGTTGATCGGCAGCGCGGGCTGTTTCTCGTTCAACGCCGGTAACACCTCGCGATCAGTGTGGTTCACGGCCCCGTATTTTTCGAGGAGTTCAGGGGTGCCGTCGCGAACGTCGTGCGGATGAGAGAACCCGAAGTAAATCAGGAAAGGATCTTCATCGCCGTAACTTTCGCGCTCGTTAAGGTAGTCCATGACCCGGTCGCCATGCCAGGCGCTGCCAGTTTCCGGAGTTCCTCCACGCTTCGTCGCATCATGGACTACCGAAAACTTCTCATTGGCGGCACCGTAGCTGTTCCCCTTCTTGCAGGTGCGCATGGTGTCGTAGCCAGCCCGTTTAAAGACCTCGGCCATCACGTTGTCGATCACACTTGGTGGACAGGTTTCTTTAGCCTTGGGCGCATTCGGCAGATGCCAGACAGTGCGGCCGCACATCACCATGTGACGGGACGGAGTGCAGACCGCCCCGCTGAATGAGCCCATGTGGTGGGCCGCATTCAGGGTCATCCCCTCGGCAGCGAGGCGATCAATGTTCGGGGTATCCTGAATGGAGGAAGGATTATAAACCTTCAAATCCTGCGGTGACTGGTCGTCCACAATGATAAACAGGATATTCGGCCGCCTCTCTTCGCCAAAGATGGCGGTCGCGGCGAGCAGGGAAACCGCGATCAAAGCGAGGATGAGTTGAAATGTCTTCATGAGTGTGTCTTGGAATCCTGCCTCCATCTAAGCGAAATCCCGCTTTCCCGGCAACGGACACACCTGCGTCAGTGAGTGACTACTTCATCGCGGGATATCATAAAGTGTCAACCCGACGCCACCTCCGTTACGGACGCCGAAGAGTCAGCCCCGCTGACCCACACCGCAGAGAGAAGGTGCCATCCCTGCGACGGGGCCGTTTCGTTGTGCGGATATTGTGGTTTAATAAACGGAATATGCGCAACACCTCGCCTTGAAGTCCGCTCGGATTCAGTTATTCCTCATCTAGGCCCACTGAAGCCCCTCCATTTCAGCTTTTCAGTTTCCACCATTTCATGATTTCCCTCGAAGACCGCCTTTCCCTTTCCACCTGCTGGTTGTCCCACCGGCATGAGGACGGCTACGACATGATCCAGGAAATCCGTGAGTTGGGCTTCAAGCAGACCGAGCTCAGCCACGGCATCCGTATGTCGCTGGTGCCGGGCATCGTTGAGGCGGTCGACGAAGGGCTCATCAAGATTTCGTCCACGCACAACTTCTGCCCACTGCCCCCTTCGGTGAGCCACGCGGCACCCAATCTCTTCCAGCCCTCGACCAGGGACAAAAAGGAGCTGGCCATGTGGCAGCGCTATTCGAGCAATACAATTGAATTTGCGGTTCGTATTGGCGCCCCCAAGATCGTAATGCACTCCGGCTCGATGCAGTTTCTCTTTGGATCCCCGGAGGCGACTCTCGACCGGGACATCGAAGAACAGGATCCCGAGGAACACTCCAAGGCCTTTAAGAAGCTGCGACGAAAAGCGGATTCCAAGATTCACCGCGTTGTCGACGCCTACAAGAGCCTCATTCCCCTCGCCGAGAAAAAAGGCCTGCTACTCGGAGCTGAGAATCGCGAGGGCATCCTCGAGCTTCCGCTCGACGACTCCTGGGTCGAATTCCTAAACCACTTTGAAAAGGATGGGCCCGTCCGCTACTGGCACGACACCGGCCATGCCGAAATCAAACACCGCCAGGGTCTGCTGAAGCATCGCGAACATTTTGAAGCCATTTCGGATCGCCTCATTGGATTTCACCTGCACGACGTCAGCGATGCCGGCAAGGATCACCAGGTGCCCGGCTCCGGCACGGTCGATTTCGGGCTCATCCGCGAATTCCTCCGCCCCGAGCACACCCTCATCGCCGAGCTCAGCCCGC
>PKCI01000091.1 GCA_002862135.1 Verrucomicrobiota bacterium
CATCCGTATCGACGCGGGTAATGCGCGCCCGATCAAATACCTGTCGCAGAACCTCCTCAACCCGCTCCGTACCATATCCGGCATTCACGATCGATTTGCTGCTGCACTCAGGGCAGCTGCGGGGCGGCAACTGGGAGAAACCGCAGATATGGCAGATCAGTCGATCCTCTTTGCGGTGGAGGGTCATTGTCGTACTGCAGTGACGGCAGTTGGCGACATAACCGCATTCGGGACAAAGGATGTTTTTCGCGAAGCCCCGACGATTTAGGAATAGAATGGTTTGCTCGCCCCTCGCGAGGCGCTCCTCTATTGCCTGGCGCAGCTTGTGAGAGAGGATCGTTGGACCGGACTGAGTTTTCCGCGCCTCCTGCCGCATGTCGATAATCCGGATCAGGGGCATCTTCCGGTCATCGATTCTCTGGCTCATCCTGGTGAGCTCATACTTGTCATTCTGAGCGTTGTTCCACGTTTCCAGCGAGGGCGTGGCACTTCCCAACAAAACGGGACACTTTTCAAGATGGCCCCTGACCACGGCAATATCGCGAGCTTGGTAACGCGGGGAGATGTCCTGCTTGTATGAGTTCTCGTGCTCCTCATCCACGACGATCAATCCGAGATTCGCGACCGGTGAAAAGATCGCACTGCGCGCGCCGATGACGATTCGGGCTTTCTGCTCGAGGACTTTGCGCCACTCATCATGCCGCTCGCCTTCAGACAAGTTGCTGTGAAGGATCGCCACCTGATCCTTGATTTTCGCAAAGCGTTTTTTGAAACGGTCAGCCGTCTGGGGAGTCAGAGCAATCTCCGGAACCAGGACAATGGCCCCTTTTCCTTCGTCGATTGCTTTTTGGATCGCCTGCAGGTAAACCTCGGTTTTCCCGCTACCCGTAACGCCATAAAGAAGGATCGGTTTGACCTTTCCACCAGCTTCGATCGCCCTTGCCGACCGCTGGACACGCTCCAGAACCTCGGCCTGTTCCGGGTTTAGTGTGAGCGGCTTCGATTCGACATACTCGACTTCCGCAAGAGGATCTCGAGTTACTACCCTTTCCTTAGACGCTACGAAACCCTTATCTTCCAGTGCTTTAATGGAGGATCGGGAGAATCCGTGCTCTCCGGTCAGCTTAGCAAGAGACTCGACTCCATTTGCCAGCAAAATTTCAAGAACCTCCCTCTGCTTGACCAGGCGCCCAGTGAAGCCTTCCAGATCAACTGGCTTAAACTTGTCGCTCAAGGTGATTACTTTTTCCGTTTTACGCTTTTCCGAGTCCCCTCGAGACGGCTTCGGAAGCATGGTCCGGAAAACGGACTCAATCGGAGCGAGATAGAAACTGGAGATCCACGAAGCCAACTCCATCAGCCCCGCAGTGAGAAAGGGAACTTCGGAGACGAGTCCGGCAATGGGTTTTAGCCGATAGGACAGCTTGGAAGTATTGAGACTCTTAACAGAAATAACAGTCCCGATGGCGGGACGATTCCGCAATGGAATCCGCACGCGCTGTCCTGGCTGGACCTCCAATTCAGCCGGTAGGGTGTAGCTGAATGTTAAGTCATCCGAAGCCCCGTCCACCAAGACCTCAACCACCATCTCCATTCCTGTACAAAAAGAAATCGCCCTCCTTTTCAGGAGGGCGATTTACACCAAGGTTTAAGTAAAACTAATAACCTTCGAAGCGACCCTTAGAAGGAGACGCTGAGGCTAACTCCGCCATAGAGGATGTCGGATTCAGCATTCCAACCAGCAGGTGCTCCCTGGTAGGTGATGTAAGGTGTCACGCTGGCGCGGCAGTTGAGGTCGAAAGTGGTTGAGGCAGTCACGTAGTAGTGGCTGAAGTCGCTGTATGACTTGTAACCGTCGTCGTAAGCGAGTCCCGCCCCAACAACAACTGGGCCAATAGCTTTCTCGATTCCAGCTTCATAATACCAGAAGTCAAGATTGCCAATGTCGAGTCCGCTCGTGACGGACATGGAGAAGTCAACGAATCCGAGGCTGGTGCCGAGACCAAGCGTAAGGTCGCCGTTGGTACCATTCGGATCAGCTGATGGAAAGAAGTAGTGGACGTAGGTCAAGCTAGCATCGAATCCAAAGTAGGTGCCAAGCCCTGTGCTCACATAGAGATCAAGCTCGTCATAACCGTCATCAATGCCGTCGAGATACCAGAATCCGACGTTCAGATCTGCCACACCTGTTTCGATCGTGTAATTAACGTCAGTCCAGATGCTGTCGGTGGTGAAACGCGCACCATAGAACACGAAGTCTGTATCGTATCCAACACTGATTGAACCGCCGATGTCAACACACTCTTCGATAGGTGTCTTATCAACAGGGGCTTCGCCCCAATCTCCTGCGTGAACGCCGAGCGTCATCGCACCAATAATTGCAACTAGGATTGCTTTTTTCATATTCAATTAACTCCCTTGGTTTGTGATGTGGTCGTAATAACCTGTTTGTGGATCATTGACCCTCCGATCATCAAAGCACTTTTTATGCCAACTTCATGCTGGCTACAATATACAAGATGATACATTGCCATGTTTATTTAGTTGGGGTGGGTTCGCAACAAAAATATCCAAAAATTTTCTAAGAAACTTCCCACTCAATCGTCTGTGACTTTAGGCGCACCACAATTAATTGATTGTAACTAACTCAAATTCAAC
>PKCI01000152.1 GCA_002862135.1 Verrucomicrobiota bacterium
CTGGTCGATGCTAACGTGAAGAACAAGTTTGAAGGTGTCTCCGTCGAGAAGGCCCTCACCAACTATCACAAAGCACTCGAGAAGGGGGTTCTCAAGATTCTTTCGAAGATGGGCATTTCCGTTCTGAATTCCTACCAAGGTGCACAGATATTCGAGGCTGTCGGTATCGCCGACAGCGTGATCGACGGCTGCTTCCCGGGAACGCCTTCCCAGATCGCCGGTGTTGGTTTCTACGAGATCGCCGCTGAGAGCATTGCCCGTCACACCGCGGGCTACAAAGAGGCGGTTCCCAACGACAATGGTATCCTTGATCTCGGTGACCCCGGGTTCTTCCGAACCCGCCGAGACGGTGAAAAGCACGCTGTGAACGGACCGGTGATCAAGAATTTCCACACCTTCGTGAAGAGCGGCAACCAGGAAGACTATGACAAGTATGTCGGAGAACTGAAGCACAACCAGCCCGGCGCGCTTCATGATCTTTTCGAGCTGGTGCCGAGTGAAGGTGGTCCGATCCCGATTGGCGAAGTCGAGCCGATCGAAGACGTGCGCCGCCGTTTCACCACCGCTGCGATGTCAATGGGGGCGATCAGTCCCGAGGCTCACGAAGTGCTCGCCATTGCTATGAACCGTATCGGCGCGAAGTCCGACTCGGGCGAGGGCGGTGAGGATCCTAAGCGTTTCAAGCCCTACCCGAACGGTGATTGGGCCAACTCCAAAATCAAGCAGGTCGCTTCCGGTCGTTTCGGTGTCAGTGCTGAATATCTGATGTCCGCTGAAGAGATCGAGATCAAGATGGCTCAGGGGGCCAAGCCCGGTGAGGGCGGCCAATTGCCGGGCCACAAGGTGAACGGCATCATTGCCAAGCTGCGAAACACTCAGCCCGGTGTGACCCTGATTTCACCCCCACCGCACCACGATATTTATTCCATTGAGGATCTGGCTCAGTTGATTCATGACCTCAAAGAGATCAATCCGGCTGCCAAGGTTACGGTGAAGCTTGTGGCTGAAACCGGTGTCGGCACGATTGCTGCCGGTGTCGCGAAAGCGAATGCGGATGTTATTCTCGTATCAGGACATGACGGTGGAACCGGAGCCTCCCCGCTGAGCTCAATCAAATATGCCGGTCTTCCCTGGGAAATTGGCGTAGCCGAGACACAACAAGTCCTCATGCTGAACGGTTTGCGAGACCGCGTTACCCTGAGAACTGACGGAGGTCTTCGATCCGGCCTAGATATTATTCATGCGGCGATTCTTGGCGCTGAGGAATTTAACTTCGGCACGATTGCCCTGATCGCGATGGGCTGCGTTTACGTTCGAAGGTGCCACTTGAACAATTGTCCGGTTGGGGTAGCAACACAGGATCCTAAGTATCGAGCGAAGTTTAAGGGAGAGGTAGAGCACGTTGTTAACTTCTTCAACGCTGTTTCAGAAGAGGTGAGGCAACACATGGCCAAGCTCGGGGTGCGTAAGCTGGATGACCTCATCGGGCAGACAAAATACCTGAAGCAGCGCGAAGTGCCGGAACATCCGAAGGCCAATCTCGTTGACCTCAGCCGCATCCTTGCTGATGTCGGCAGCCAGGTTTCCGAGGACCTTCCCCGCATTTGTCTTCGCGACCGCAACGACGGCATCCACGAGCCGCCGCTCGACGACCAGATTCTCGACGACCTTGGCGACAAGATAGAAAAGAAGGAAAGCGTCTCTCTCAGTTATGATGTGAAGAACACTCACCGTAACATCGGGACCAAGCTCTCCGGTGCGGTGGCCAAGCTTCATGGTGACCACGGGGTCGAGGAAGGCACCTTCAATATTCAGCTCTCCGGAAGTGCGGGTCAGTCGTTTGCGACGTTCCTTTGCGGTGGTATCAAGCTGACCCTGACTGGTGAAGCCAACGACTACGTCGGCAAAGGCATGGCCGGTGGTGAGATCATCATCAAGCCGAATGCTGAACGCAGCTTCGATCCTTCGGAGAACTCCATCCTCGGTAACACCGTGATGTATGGTGCTTCCGGTGGTCACCTCTTCGCGAACGGTCGCGGTGGTGAGCGTTTCTGTGTTCGTAATTCCGGCGGCACGGCGGTGGTTGAAGGTATTGGTGACCACGGTTGCGAATACATGACCAACGGAACCGTGGTGGTGCTCGGCGAAACTGGCAAGAATTTTGGTGCCGGTATGAGCGGCGGTGTGGCCTACATCCTCGACGAAGAAGAGCGCTTTGAGAAGCTCTTCAACCCGGAGATGGTCGAGACCGTTCGTCTCAGCGAAGACGATGCCCGTGCGATGGAGCTCAAAGCTCTGGTCCAGGCACATGTCGAAGCGACCGGAAGTGAGAAAGGGCAGTCACTTCTCGATGACTGGTCTGGCGCACTGGCCAAGTTCTGGTGCGTTCAGCCGAAGAAAGACGTTGCCGATGCTCCTGCTGCGAAGCCGCAGGCGGCTGCATCCAAGTAATTGGGCAAAACTTATCCAGTCCCGAAGGGAGACTTTCGGGACCTTTTTGCGCAGGAGTCGAAGGGTTCAGGCAGTTGATCCGGGACGAGAAATGTGATTGTCTCGGGGCGTGAGTGACTCCTCCCGTGGTTGGATGGCGCTGGCGGCGTCCGTTCTTTTGGCTTC
>PKCI01000032.1 GCA_002862135.1 Verrucomicrobiota bacterium
CTCGCTCTGTGGGGCCGAACCTCCGGCACCCCCCGACACCATTACTTCCTCCGAGGAGCTGCACGCCGCCGTCGATTCTCTTCGCATCGAAACCATTGCCTGGCGCACCATCGACTGGAAATACAGCATTCTCGAAGGTCTCAAAGCCTCTCAGGAGGAAAATAAACCCCTCATCTTCTGGTGTCACATCGATCTGCCGGCCGACGACAAACGATGTTGAGTCTTTGCCGGTGCCGTCCGTGAGACGGTTTATTCTAATCCCGAAGTGATCGCAGTGATTCAGGAGCACTTTATTCCAATCGCCGTCAAAGCGCATCTTGTGAAACAGCCGCCGCCCGGGCCGGAAGGTCCCTTCTACGAAGAATTGCGACGAACCCAACCTGCTCCCCAAGGCATGGCAGTGATGAACTCCAGCGGAAACGTCCTCGCGTGGTCGCTCATGTTTAACGGCGATTCGAGCATTCTCAAGTTTCTCGAACACGCAAGAAAGCGCTTCAAGAAGGGAGCCACGGCCAAAGACTCGCCCAAATCCGAGCGCTTTCAGCGTTTCCCGGATCACCAACTTCCCGACCTACCTGCTTCATCCAAACTCGATGTACAACCCGACTTGGAACAAGGAGACTATTCATCTCCGGGAGGCTATCAGCCTCAAGCGGGGGTTTTGTCAGGACGTCTGGTGGGACGAGCCGTTGATGAGGAAGGAAACCTGATCGATACCGGCGTGCGCTCTCAAGAAACTTACGCAGAAGACCGGGTCGAAATTTCAAAACCAGCTCGCGAAGCCCTCATCAACACCGCCAAGTCGAAGGATCCAAGCCAGCCATTTTTGATCCCGAAGCGGTTTGCCCGCGAACTGGTCGACTCGGCCTACCTCGGCATGCTGGACGTGAACCCACTCGGAGGCCGAAACATCGGCGGAACTGTAGTAGAGGAGGACCTGCAGCTTTGGGGCCGCCGCATAGCTGCATCGAATGGCTCCGGGAGCATTGAGTTCTGGGGCCATACCCTCTGTGAAGGCAAAGCTGCCCAGCTCGGCCGGAACACCGACGGGCGTGATTGGAAAAACCGGGTCGAACTCAACTGGATTGGCCGAATCGTCATTCAGAACAATGAACTGGCTTCACTCGTTGCCGTGGGTGACGGCGAAGAAACTCTCCATTGGAATCATGGCGCATCAAACTCCCCTCCCGAGGGCGAGGCCCCACGCACCGCGGCTGCCAACCTTCCTGCCGGGCACCCCATTCAATTTTCCGGGCCCGTTCGATTCGGCGTCTCCGTCCCATGAGTCATCAAAACTCCGCGATAACGCCACCTGGGAAGAACCGCCTTATTTTCCGAATACGACCTGACAAAGCGGAATACTAGATAGACGAATCCATGAAAATCTTCCCTGCTTTCTTCGTATTCAGCCTCTCGATACTCACGCTGACGATCGGACAGGCCCAAACGACCACCAACGACTGGCACCAATGGCGTGGGCCTGAGAACAATGGCGTTTGCTCTACGGCCACTCCGCCTTTGGAATGGAGCGAAAAAAAGAATCTCGCATGGAGAGCTGAAATCGGAGGCAAAGGCACCGGCACTCCCATCGTCGTGGGCGACAGGGTATTCATCACCACCGCGATCAACACTGGCGAAGTCGACCCCTCCCTGCCCAAGCCGGAAGACCAGCCCGAGCGCGTCTTCGGCATCAAGCATCCGAACACGAACTACGAGATGGTCGTGCTTTGTTACGATCGCCGCTCCGGCGAATTGCTTTGGCGTGACGTGGCGACAAGAAAGGTACCTCACGAAGGCCACCACAAGGACGCCAGCTTTGCTTCCGCCTCACCGTTCTGCGACGGGGAACGCCTCTATTGCTGGTTCGGTTCTGCAGGACTCTTCGCATATTCGCTCGAAGGGAAGAAACTCTGGGAGCGTGATCTTGGTCCAGCGAAGGTGGGAGCCAGCCTTGGAGAAGGTAGCTCTCCCGTGGTGCATGGCGGAAAGCTCGTTCTCGTCCGGGACCACGCGGGGCAGTCCACCATCGAATGCTTCGATGCCAAGACGGGTAAAACGCTTTGGAAGAAGAACCGCGACGAAGGCAACACCTGGGCCACTCCGGCCATCGCTGAGCATGAAGGCACCACCCAGGTCATCACCCCCGGTACGAATGCGGTTCGCAGCTACAACCTCGCCACCGGAGAACTGATCTGGAAGGCCACCGGCCTCACGAACAACTGCGCCCCCTGCCCGATCGTCGATGCCACCCGCGAAAGCGGCCCAACGGTCTATTGCATGACCGGTTACCAGGGCCACGCGCTGCTCGCTATTCCCATCACCGGCACCGGCGACGTCACCGACCAGATTCGTTGGGAAGTGGACCGCGGCACTCCCTACGTGCCCTCTGCGGCGCTCTATGACGGGCAGCTTTACTTTACCCAGTCCAATCAGGGCATCCTCACCAGCCTCGAAGCGAAGGACGGCACCGAAGTGATCCCCCGCACCCGCGTTCCGGATCTCGGTGACATCTATGCCTCCCCTGTCGCCGCGGACGGACGT
>PKCI01000163.1 GCA_002862135.1 Verrucomicrobiota bacterium
GAGCGTGTCGCGTCCTGTGAGTTTGTCCCAGGGTTTGAACGGCAGTGTCAGCGTGTTTTATAACTACAACGAGAACGACTCCTCGGAAACCTTCGTTAATTTTGACCAGACCCTCGCTGGTGTTCGATTTGGACTTGTCTATTAAACCTCCATTGTATTGCTTCAATAAGCACGAGTATTCCGACTATGAAATTATTGAAATTGATTTTAATCGCTTGTCTCACTTTCCTCTTTGCCGAGCAAGATGCCGCCGCCCAAACGGCTTCGGTCAAGGGAATTGTTTACAACGATGCTAATGCAGACGGAGAAGCCAACCCGGGAGAAACAGTGGTGGAGGGAACTACGGTGACTTTGATTGACTGTGAGACGGGAGCGGAAATTGCTACAGTTGTCACAGGGGAAGACGGCAGCTTCTCTTTCGAAGGGGTCGCCGCCGGAACATATCTGGTTCAGTTTACTTACCCATCGGGGTTGACGGTGCAGACGAGGTGCTTTCCTCTCGCGGAGGGACAGAGTTTTAGGTTCAATGCACCAGTCGTTACGCCTACGCAGAACGGCTTAACTACCAGCCCGGATCTCAGTTTGGTGAACCCAGGCAACTTTAGAGAAGGCGACGCGAGTGCATTTGCCCCCTGATCTACCCAACTCTGCGAATTTAGGGGCTTCCAAGTTATAGACTTGGTGTCCACAAATGGAAAATGGTCGGAGCTTTCCAACGGATCATTTTTGCTTTGTCTACGCTGTCTCTTTTGAGCAGTACTGCCTCTGCAGAAAGCGTACTGCTCAAAGAGGCGGACATCGTCAGTGTCACGGTCTTTGACGAAGAATCTCTCTCAGGGGTTTTTACGATCGGTCCAGAAGGCACTTTAGTGCTTCCCTTGTTGGGGAGTCTTCCCGCTATCGGTCGTGCAGCTGACGAATTGGCCGGAGATATCGAGGCTCGCCTTGAGGCTGACTACATTCGCGATGCTCAGGTTGTTGTTTCGCTCTCCAAAGCTTCCGAATTACCTCCACAGCTGGTGACAGTGATCGGTCAGGTCGCTGCGCCGGGTCGGGTTCCGTTCGAGGCCGAGGCATCCATGGACTTGTTCACTGCAGTCGCTTCTGCGGGAGGGTTGGTTGAGCGTTCCAACCGCAGCAATCTCGAGTTGAAACGGCGGGAGGGTGATGATTTGAAAACTTATCGCCTTTCGATCGATAGTGACCGGAACTTTAGTCTGCAGGACGGCGATACCGTCATCGTTCATGCAATAGAAGAAATCGAAGAGAAGGTGGAGACCATCACGGTGATTGGTGAGGTGAAGGATCCTGGGGCTATCCAGATTGATCCGGAGGAACCCTTCGACTTGATCACTGCCATTGCGGTGGCGGGGGGATTTACTACAATTGCGCGGCCGACCAAGGTCGTAGTCAGGCGTCGGGACGGCAATTCAGTTAAAACCTTTGAGTTTAACGTACTTAAGATGCAGAAAGATCAAAGCGCCCCGTTCTTTCTTCTACCGAATGACACCGTCTTCGTTCCGGAAAGTATTTTCTAGGGTGGACGCCGTGAATTGTATTAAGTCGCTTAATTATTTGGTAGGCGACTGGCTTACCTTCGAGTAATCTTTCGAAGTTATTCCCTTCTTTCCCAAGTCTGCATGAACTACGACAGCTACCAGGACGATTCGTACAGTAACGTGGATCCTCAATCTAGTCGCGGATTTAAAGATTATTTTCGGTGGTTCCTGCGCCGCTTCTGGATTTTCCTGATCGCTATTATTGGTGGATTTTTTCTCGGGCTTTACGTCTACACTAACACGCCGGAGACCTATCGGTCATTCGCCACGATTGAGATCAAGCGTGCCAAGGGAGCTGATGCTGAAGTCGCTGAAGACGAAGTCATTCGTATGACTGGTATTGGAGAGATTCTTTCAGCTTCGGAGAAGCTGAAGATGCCAGGGATTTATACGGCAATCGCCGAAAGCCATATGTTCGCGAATCGCGAAGGTGTCGTCCCCAAGGCGTTAAAGTTCCCTTGGCAGGAGGACATAGGAGAGATCAGTGCTTCTGAGATCAGTGCCAGTGCGTTGGGATCAATGATGCAGCAGTGGGTCGCGGTGAGATGGCGCGAGGACACGACCCTGATGGATATCATTTGCACACACAGCGATCCGGTAATTGCGCGGGACACCCTGATTGGTGTGCTTCAAGAGTACGAAAGGTCTGCAGAGGACTCCGTGGTCAATACTTCCGAGGACGCTCTCGAGTATATTCTCGAGAGTTCCAACCAGATTAAAGAGAGGCTCCTTGAGCTCGAAAAAACCAAAGAACTCTACAACCGGTGCATGGAACTGAGTCTGCAGATCCGTGTCTCCGAGCGCGAAGTCAGCGAGATGGAGAAACGTTATCTCCCCAAGTGGCCCCCTCTGGTCGAGGCGAGGGAGCTTGGGCGGATCCTGAAGGAGCAGTTCAGTAGCGAACTGGAGCAGGTGATGCGCCTTTCCGAAGACGAAAAGAAGTTCTGGGATTCCAAC